>NZ_JBITJK010000040.1:0-86788 GCF_044459945.1 Streptomyces sp. NPDC050164 | reverse complement strand
ACTCGCCCCGGAGTCGTTCCACCTCCCCCAACCTCATACCGGAGAGGATGCCCACCACCAGGCGAGATCACCCAACGTAACGAAGCACTACTAGGGTCTGTCGTTTGGATCAGGTCGCAGGGAAGCGACTGTTCTGCTCGGTGCCAGACCCCGCGTCTGCGGCGTGATCCAAACGACAGACCCTAGGGCCGCACCGCCTCCAGTCGCACCGCGCACGCCTTGAACTCCGGCATCCGGGAGGTCGGGTCGAGCGCGGGGTTGGTGAGGGAGTTGGCGCGGCCCTCGCCCGGCCAGTGGAACGGCATGAAAACCGTGTCGGGGCGGATGGCGTCCGTGATCCGGGCGGGCGCCACGGCCCGGCCCCGCCGCGACACGACGGCCACCGGATCGCCCTCGGCCGCCCCGAGCCGGGCCGCCAGCCGCGGGTGCAGCTCCACGAACGGCCCGGGCGCGGCGGCGTTCAGCTCCGCCACCCGCCGGGTCTGCGCCCCGGACTGGTACTGCGCCACGACCCGCCCGGTGGTGAGCAGCACCGGGTACTCGTCATCCGGTTCCTCGGCGATGGCCCGGTGCGAGACGGGGACGAAGCGGGCGCGTCCGTCGGGGGTGGCGAAACGGTCGAGGAAGAGGCGGGGGGTGCCGGGGTGGGAAGGGGCTGTCGTGTCCCCCGTGGAGACCTTCGTGTCCCTCGTGGAGGCCCTCGTGTCTGCTGTCGAGGCCGTCGTGTCTCCTGTGGAGCCCGTCGTGTCTCCTGTGGAGGCCGGGCGGCCCGCCGCGCTCCGTTGCGCGCCAGGGCCGCCCGCCCCGTCCTGGGCCCCCGTCAGGCCCTCCGGCTCGACCGCCGGGCACGGCCAGAACACCCCGTTCTCCTCCACCAGCCTGCGGTACGTGATCCCCGAGTAGTCCGCGGGGCCGCCCGCGCTCGCCCGGCGGAGTTCCTCGAAGATCTCCTCCGGGTCCGTCGGGAAGCCCTTCTCCACGCCCAGGCGGGCGGCCAGTTCGTGGAGGACCTCCAGGTCGCTGCGGACACCGTCGGGCGGGGTGATGGCCTGGCGGCGGAGCAGGACCCTGCCCTCCAGGTTGGTCGTCGTGCCCGTCTCCTCGGCCCACTGGGTGACCGGCAGGACCACGTCGGCGAGCGCTGCCGTCTCCGACAGGACCACGTCACAGACGGCCAGGAAGTCCAGGGATTTGATGCGCTCCTCGATGTGCGCGGCACGCGGCGCCGACACCACCGGGTTGGACGCCATCAGCAGCAGGGACTTGATGTCCGTGCCCAGCGCGTCCAGCAGCTCGTACGCACTGCGGCCCGGGCCGGGCAGTGAGTCCGGGTCCACGCCCCACACGTCGGCGACATGCCGCCGCGCCGCCGGGTCGTCGAGCTTGCGGTAGCCCGGCAACTGGTCGGCCTTCTGGCCGTGTTCGCGGCCGCCCTGCCCGTTGCCCTGCCCGGTCAGGCAGCCGTACCCGGACAGCGGGCGGCCCGCCCGGCCGGTCGCCAGGCACAGGTTGATCCACGCGCCCACCGTGTCGGTGCCCTTGGACTGCTGCTCGGGCCCGCGTGCCGTGAGCACCATCGCCGCCTCCGGCTCGCAGAACAGCCGTACCGTCTCCCGCAGTTCGGGTACGGACACCCCCGTGATCCGCTCCACGTACTCCGGCCAGTGCGCCATCGCGGCGGCCCTGGCGTCCTCCCAGCCCGCGGTCCGCTCCTGGACGTACTCCTCGTCCACCCGTCCCTCGGCGATCACCAGGTGCAGCAGGCCCAGGGCGAGGGCCAGGTCCGTGCCCGGCCGGGGCGCCAGGTGCAGGTCCGCCTGCTCGGCGGTCTTCGTGCGGCGCGGGTCGATGACGATCAGCGTGCCGCCGTTCTCCTTCAGCTCGGTGAAGAAACGCAGGGACGGCGGCATGGTCTCCGCGAGGTTCGACCCGACCAGGATCACGCAGCCGGCCTTCGGGATGTCCTCCAGCGGGAAGGGCAGCCCCCGGTCGAGACCGAACGCCTTGATACCGGCCGCCGCGGCCGACGACATGCAGAAACGGCCGTTGTAGTCGATCTGGGACGTGCCGAGCACGACCCGCGCGAACTTGCCGAGCGTGTACGCCTTCTCGTTCGTCAGACCGCCCCCGCCGAACACCCCGACCCCGTCCGGTCCGTACTCCGCGCGCGTCCGGCGCAGCCCCTCGGCGATCCGGTCCAGCGCCTCGTCCCAGGAGGCCGGCACCAGCGTGCCCCCGTCGCGCACCAGCGGTGAGGTCAGGCGCACGTTCGAGGCCAGCACTGCCGGCGCCGTACGGCCCTTGCCGCACAGCGCGCCCCGGTTCACCGGGAAGTCCGTACGCTCGCTCACCTCGACGGTCCCGTCCGGGGCGGGCGTCAGGTTCATCCCGCACTGCAGGGCGCAGTACGGGCAGTGCGTGGGCGTGGCGGTGGTCTGCATACCGTTCAGCGTGCTTCGGCCGTGTTACGCCCGGGACGGTTCCCTGTTACGCGGCAGGGACGGCAACCTCCCCGCCGCCGCCCCGCCCGCGTGAGGCACACGCCTGCCCACCTTCACGTCGCCGCCGACCGGCCCCGACGTTGCCCATGTGACGAAAAACGGCACATGTGGCTCATTGCGTTCCCTTCTTGGCCGATCCGACCTAGTTGAGGGTTGAAGCAGGGCCACTACGCTCTCGCTACGCGCAGCGCTCGCACGACTCCGCACGGCGTTCGAACATCCGACACTCGAACCAGCCAGGAGGCCAACCGATCATGCCTCTGCGCCATCTGACCCCCCACGACCAGCAGCTCTTCCGGCAGTACGGCCGGGGCCCCACCGTCCCCGTCCCCGACCCGCTCCTGCACCACGCCGTCGCCCGGCACGCCGCGGCCACCCCGCACGCCGTGGCCGCCGAACACCAGGGCGCGCACCTCACCTACGGCGAGCTCGACCGGTACGCCGACGCCCTCGCCGCCCGCCTCGTCCGCGAGGGCGTACGCCCCGGCGACCACGTCGGCCTCTTCGTCCGCCGCTCGATCCCGATGCTCGTCGGCCTGCTCGGCATCCTGAAGGCCGGCGCCGCCTACGTCCCGCAGGACATCGGCCTCGCGCCCCCGGCCCAGCTCACCCACGTCATCCGCACCGCCCGGACCCGGGTCGTCCTCACCGTCGCCGAACACGCCCACCGTGTACCGCTGCCGGACGGCCACCTGCTGCTCGCGCTCGACGAGCCGCTGCCGTACGCCCCCGCCCCGCGCCCGCGCGTCACCGGCGACCACGGCGCTTACGTCCTGTTCACCTCCGGCACCACCGGCCGCCCCAACGGCGTGAAGGTCACCCACCGCAACGTCGCCAACATCCTGCTCACCGAGCCGGGCGGCCTCGGCATCCGCCCCGGCGACCGGGTCGCCCAGCTCCTCAACATCGCCTTCGACATGGCCGCCTGGGAGATCCTTGGCTGCCTTGCCCACGGCGGCACCCTCGTCATCCGCGGAAAGGACATCGCCGCGGCGGCCCGCACCGCCGACGTGCTGATCGCCACGCCGACCGTGCTGTCCGGCCTCGACCCCGCCGGCTGCCCGCGTGTGCGCACGGTCGCCGTCGCGGGGGAGCCCTGCCCGCGCCCCCTGGCCGACCGCTGGGCCCGGCAGGCCGTCTTCCACAACTGCTGCGGCCCGACGGAGACCACCATCGTCAACACGATGAGCCGTCACGACCCGGCCGCCGCACTGCTCACCATCGGCCGCCCCACCCCCAACAACACCGTCTACGTCCTCGACGCCGACCGGCGCCCCCTGCCCGTCGGCGAGGCAGGCGAGATGTGGGCGGGCGGCGACTGCGTCTCCGCGGGCTACCTCGACAACGACGCCCTCAACGCCGAGCGCTACGCCCCCGACCCCTTCCTCGGCGGCGGCCGGCGCATGTTCCGCACCCGGGACCTCGGCCGCTGGACCCCCGGCGGCGAGCTGGAACACCTCGGCCGCACCGACGACCAGGTCAAGGTGCGCGGCTTCCGCGTCGAGCTTGACTCCGTCTCCTCCGTCCTGGAGACGGCCGCCGGCTGCACCCGCGCCGTCACCCTGAAACGCGACGCCCGCACCCTGGTGTCCTTCGTCTGCCCGGCCGACGTCGACCCGGACACGGCCCGCCGCGCCGTCGCGGACGCCCTGCCCTACTATTGCGTCCCCGAGCAGGTCCTGCCGCTGGCGTTCCTCCCCGAGACCGACCGCGGCAAGGTCGACAAACAGGCCCTGCTGGGAATGCTCGACGAGCGCCTGGCGGTGGCCCGATGACCACGTCCCCCGCCCGGACCCACCTGGACACGGGCGAGCTCCCGCCGCTCCTGCCCGCCCCCCGCCGCCTGCTCAAACACCCCCGCCTGATGCACTACAACCGCCTCGCGGCCCTGGTGCTCCTGGCCAACGCGGCGTTCCTGTGGGCAGCCGGGCCCCCGGCCACACCGGCCCTCGGGCACGCCGCCCTCGCCAACCTCGCCCTCGCCGTCCTCGTACGCCAGCAGTACGTCATCAACCTCCTGTTCCGGCTGGCGACCTCGGCCCCGGTGAGCTGGCCGCTGAAGGTCCGCTGGACGCTCGGCAAGGTGTACCACTTCGGCGGGCTGCACGTGGGCGGGGCGCTGGCCGGGGCGGCCTGGTTCCTGGCCCTGACGGTCGCGGTGACCCGCGCCGGAACGGACCTGCCGCTGATCACGGTGAGCTGGACCCTGGTGGCCCTCCTCGCCCTGATCGTCGCCACCGCGCTGCCCCCCTTCCGCTCCCGCCACCACGACCACTTCGAGAAGATCCACCGCTTCGGCGGCTGGAGCGCCCTCGCGCTCTTCTGGGCCCACACCCTGCTGTCCGGCCAGGGACCGGTGCCGCTCGCGGTCCTCGCCGTCGTCACCTTCAGCGTGGCCCTGCCCTGGCTGCGGCTGCGCAAGGTGGACGTCCGCGTCGAACGCCCCTCCCCGCACGTGGCGCTGGCCCGCTTCGACTACGGCGAGACGCCCTTCGCCGGCTCCTCGACCGCGATCAGCCGCAGCCCGCTGAAGGAGTGGCACTCCTTCGCCAACGTCCCCGCCCCCGGCCGCTCCGGCTTCCGGCTCACCATCTCCCGCGCCGGTGACTGGACCGGCTCCTTCATCGACGACGTGCCCTCGCGGGTGTGGGTGAAGGGCATCACCACGGCCGGAGTCGCCAACATCGAGGTCCTGTTCACAAAGGTGGTCTACGTCGCGACCGGCAGCGGCATCGGCCCCTGCCTGCCCCACCTGCTGGCCGCCGAGGTCCCCTCGCGCCTGGTCTGGGCGACCCGTGACCCCCGCGCCACCTACGGCGACGCCCTGGTCGACGAGATCCTCGCCGTCCAGCCGCACGCCCTGGTCTGGGACACCTCGCGGCGCGGCAAGCCCGACATGGTGCGCCTCGCCCACGCCGCGTACCGGGACTTCGGCGCCGAGGCGGTCATCTGCATCTCCAACAAGCGGCTGACCTGGCAGGTGGTGCACGGCCTGGAACGGCGCGGCGTTCCGGCGTACGGAGCGATCTGGGACTCGTGACCCCTCGGAAGGAGAAGGCAGATGAACAACCTGAAGGTCGAGCGCCACGACCGCGTGGTGACGGTACGCCTGCACCGCCCGCACGTCCGCAACGCGCTCAGCAGTGAGCTCCTCACCGAACTCCTGGACACCCTCCGCCCGTTGGACGCGGACCCCGGGACCGGCTGCTTCGTCGTCACCGGCTCGGAGGGGGTCTTCGCGGCAGGCGCCGACATCAAGGAGATGGCCCCGAAGTCGGCCGTGGACATGGCGGCAGAGGACTACTTCGCCGCCTGGGAGGAGTTCGCGGCCCTCCGCACCCCGAAGATCGCGGCCGTCAACGGCCCTGCCCTCGGCGGCGGTTGCGAGCTGGCGATGATGTGTGACCTGGTCGTCGCGGGGGAGTCGGCGCTCTTCGGCCAGCCGGAGATCAGGCTGGGCGTCATCCCCGGTATCGGCGGCACCCAGCGGCTGACCCGTCTGGTCGGCCGGGCCAAGGCGATGGACCTGATCCTCACCGGCCGCACGATGGACGCACGGGAGGCCGGAAGCTGCGGTCTTGTCTCCCGAGTGGTCCCGGACGACCGCGTCCTGCCCGAGGCCCTCGAAGCGGCGGCGACGATCGCCTCGTACGGCCGCATGGCGGTCAGGGCGGCCCGCGAGTGCGTCGACCAGGCCCTCGAAACCGGCCTGCGCGACGGCATCCGCTTCGAACGCCGCGTCTTCCACGCCCTGTTCGCCACCGACGACCAGAAGGAGGGGATGACGGCGTTCCTTCGCAAGCGCCCACCGGCCTTCCGCGGGCTCTGACAGCCGGGGGCGGGACGCGCGGAGCGCACCGGCCGCGCGCCCGCCCCGGCCATGTTCAGGGGCTGTGTCTGGTCAGGACACGGCCCCGGTCACGGCGGAGACGCTGAGTGTGATCACATGACCATGGAGAGCATCCAAGTCGTATTTTCACACTCCGGGGTGAAATGCGCGCATCAAACCAGCGAGGGGAGAAAGTCCGGATTCATTCGAGCGTCTCTTCGGCCGTGGCCAACGCCCGCTCCACGCCCGGCTCCCGGGGCCCGAGGAACCGGGGATCTGGCCGGAACACCGCGTCCAGAGCCGCCTTCCCGGCGGCGATGATCTCCCGGGCACCCCCGTAGTACCAGGTCGCGTCATGCACGGCGTCCACTCCCACCCCGTACGACTCCACCCCCGCCGCCTGGCACAGCGCCACCGCCCGCCGGATATGGAATCCCTGGCTGATCAGCACGGCCTCGTCCACCCCGAAGATCTTCTTCGCGCGCACGCAGGAGTCCCAGGTGTCGAACCCCGCGTAGTCGCTGACGATCCGCCCGTCGGGCACCCCGTGCCGCGTCAGGTACACACGCATCGTGTCCGGCTCGTCGTAGTCCTCGCGGCTGTTGTCCCCCGTGACGAGCACCACCTCGACCCGTCCCTTCCGGTACAGCTCGGCCGCCGCGTCCAGCCGGTGCGCGAGGTACGGCGAGGGCTCCCCGGCCCACAACCCGGCACCGAACACCACGGCCACATCGGTCCGCGGCACGTCGGCCGCCGTCCGCAGCCGGTCACCCGCGGCCACATGCATCCAGGTCGCCGGAAGCAGCGCGAGCACGCACCCGGCCATCACGGCCTGCACGAGCCGCCGCTGCCCTCGCCGGGTACCCGGCAGCCGCGGTCTGCGGAACGTCACACGACGCATCGGACGGTCCCTCCCCAGGTCGGCCCCTCGACAGTCAGGGACGCCTCCTCGGGCCGCCCGGTTCATCCGCGTACGCGTGACCAGCTTCACTCGTTACACGGAAACCGCGGGTCAAGCGGCCTCACACTCCGACCGTCCCGCATCGTGAACCGCCGGAAAACACCCGTGACGCCCACGCAACGGGACGGCAACGTGCGGCGGCGACCATCGCTCGTATGCCCAGCAAGCTCAGCCTCGTCCCGCCGCCCGCCACGCGCCGCCCGGCCCCGCCCGCCCTCGTGGTCGTGGCGCACGGCAGCCGCGACCCCCGTGCGCTGAGCACCGTACGCGCGCTCCTGGACCGCGTCCGCGCGCTGCGCCCCGACGTGCCGGTCCACCTCGGGCACATCGAACTGAACGCCCCCCTGCTCCCCGACACCCTCGCCGCCCTGGGAGACACGGAGGCCGTCCTGGTCCCCCTCCTCCTCAGCCGCGGCTACCACGTCAAGCAGGACATCCCCGAGATGGCCGCGGCCTCCCCGGCCCGCACCCACGTCGCGGCCCCCCTGGGCCCGCACCCCCTCCTGGTGGACGCCCTCCAGGCCCGCCTGGAGGAGGCCGGCTGGGGCGGCACGCCCCGCCGCACCAGCGCGGTCGTACTCGCCGCGGCCGGCTCCCGCGACCCGGACGCGAAGACGGACACCACCCGCACGGCACACCTCCTCGCGGCCCGCCTGGGCGTCCCGGTCCTCCCGGCCTACGCCTCGGCAGCGACCCCCACGGTCCAGTCGGCCGTCCGCACCCTCCTCGCCAGGGGCCGCCACCACATAGCCCTGGCCTCCTACTTCACGGCCCCCGGCCGCTTCGCCACGGAGTGCGCCCAGGCGGCCCCCTGGATAGCGGCGGCCCCCCTCGGCACCCACCCGTCCATGGCCCAACTCCTCCTCCACCGCTACGACGAGACCCTGGCGACGGCGTCCCCGGCTGTGCCCGAATTGGCTTCGGCCTAAAACGCGGGGTGGTGCACGTAGCCAAGGGGCGCGGGGCTGTGTCGACATGCGGCTCCGCCGCGTGGGCGCGACCAGCCACACCGGACCCGCACCCGCCACACACCCGAACCCGGCAAACGCTCAGGCACACAGCACACCCATGCCCGTACTGTCGACACATGGCAGGCACCCCACAAACCTCCCCGGCCTACGACCCGACGTCAGTCGACCGCTGGGCCCCGGAACCAGACAAACGCCCCGGCCGCACCGCCTTCCAACGCGACCGGGCCCGAGTCCTCCACTCCGCCGCCCTACGACGCCTCGCCGGCAAAACCCAAGTGGTGACGCCCGGCACCATGGGCCCGGCCTGGGACGCCAGCCCCCGCACCCGCCTCACCCACTCCCTCGAATGCGCCCAGGTCGGCCGCGAGCTGGGCGCGGCCCTCGGCTGTGACCCGGACCTCGTGGAAGCCGCCTGCCTCTCCCACGACCTGGGCCACCCACCCTTCGGCCACAACGGCGAACAGGCCCTCAACGAGTTCGCGGCGGACTGCGGCGGCTTCGAGGGCAACGCCCAGTCCCTCAGACTCCTCACCCGCATCGAGCCCAAACGGTTCACCCCCGAAGGCTCCGTCGGCCTCAACCTCACCCGCGCCGCCCTCGACGCCGCCACCAAGTACCCCTGGCCCCGCGGCGCCCACCCCACCGACCCGGCGTCGAACAAGTTCGGTGTGTACGAGGACGACCGCCCGGTCTTCGACTGGGTCCGCAAGGGCGCCCCCGGCACCCGCACCTGCTTCGAGGCGCAGGTCATGGACTGGTCCGACGACGTGGCCTACTCGGTGCACGACGTGGAGGACGGCCTGCACGCCGGCCACATCGACCCGAACTGCCTGCACGCGGAACCGGAACGGCAGGACGTCTTCCAGGTCGCCCGCGGCCGGTACGTACCGGCGGACACCGCCCCCGCCGAACTCGCCGAGGCCCTGGACCGGCTCCTCGCCCAGGAGTGGTGGCCGCACGGCTACGACGGCACCGCCGTCGCCCAGGCCCGGCTGAAGGACGCCACCAGCCAGCTCATCGGCCGCTTCTGCCTGGCCGCCGAGAGCGCGACCCGCACCGCGTGGGGGTACCACCCAGGCCGTTCAGGCACTGGGGGAGGCACCGGACGGCTCACCCGGTACGCCGCCGAACTGGTCGTCCCGCGCGAGGCCCGGATGGAGTGCGCCGTCCTCAAGGCCGTCGCCGACCTCTACGTCATGCAGCGCGCCGAGCAGGAACGCCTGCGCGCCGACCAGCGCATCGTCGTCGCCGAACTGGCCGAGGCGCTCACCGCCCGCGCCCCGGACGGCCTGGACCCGCAGTTCCGCGCCCTGTTCGACCGGGCGCCGGACGACCGGGCCCGCAAGCGGGTGATCGTCGACCAGATCTCCTCCCTCACCGACACCTCCGCCCGGTCGCTTCACGCCCGTCTGACAGGGCACGCATGAGACTGACGGGAAAACTGACGGGAAACAGGGGACAGCACCAGGGAAACAGCGGGCCACGGCACGCCCGATTGTGACCCTCCGTGGCCTGATCGGGTCACTCCCCCTTCCCGCATCACGCTCCGTGCGGGACGCTCGCAAGTGGCGACACCCTTACGAGGAGGCATCAAGTGGTCGACGCGGATCAGACATTCGTCATCGTCGGAGGCGGACTCGCCGGCGCCAAGGCGGCCGAGACGCTCCGGGCGGAGGGCTTCACCGGCCGCGTGATACTGATCTGCGACGAACGTGACCACCCCTACGAGCGCCCGCCGCTGTCCAAGGGCTACCTCCTCGGCAAGGAGGAACGCGACAGCGTCTTCGTGCACGAGCCCGCCTGGTACGCGGCGAACGACATCGAGCTGCACCTCGGCCAGACCGTCGACGCGATCGACCGTACGGCGAAGACGGTCCGCTTCGGCGAGGACGGCACCGTCGTCCGCTACGACAAGCTGCTCCTGGCGACCGGCGCCGAGCCCCGCCGCCTCGACATCCCGGGCACGGGCCTGGCCGGTGTCCACCACCTGCGCCGCCTCGCCCACGCCGAGCGGCTCAAACACGTGCTGACCAACCTCGGCCGCGACAACGGCCACCTCGTGATCGCGGGCGCCGGCTGGATCGGCCTGGAGGTCGCGGCGGCGGCCCGCGAGTACGGCGCGGAGGTCACCGTGATCCACCGCGGGCCGACCCCGCTGCACTCGGTCCTCGGCCCCGAGCTCGGCCAGCTCTTCGCCGACCTGCACCGCGACCACGGCGTCCGCTTCCACTTCGGTACCCGGCTCACCGAGATCGTCGGCCAGGACGGCATGGTCCTCGCGGCCCGCACGGACGACGGCGAGGAACACCCGGCGCACGACGTCCTGGCCGCGATCGGCGCGGCCCCGCGGGTCGCGCTCGCGGAGGCGGCCGGGCTGGAGATCGCCGGCCCGGCGCGGGGCGGCGGCGTCGTGGTCGACGAGCGGCTGCGCACCTCCGACCCCGACATCTACGCGGCCGG
Source organism: Streptomyces sp. NPDC050164 (assembly GCF_044459945.1). Lineage (NCBI taxonomy): Bacteria > Bacillati > Actinomycetota > Actinomycetes > Kitasatosporales > Streptomycetaceae > Streptomyces > Streptomyces sp. NPDC050164. Next base: position 76,066 of record NZ_JBITJK010000040.1, on the reverse strand, counting down.
CGACGTGGCCTCCTTCCACCACGCCCTCTTCGAGACCAGCATGCGGGTGGAGCACTGGGCCAACGCGCTGAACGGCGGCCCGGCGGCCGCCCGCTGCATGCTCGGCCGGGACGTGACGTACGACCGGGTGCCCTACTTCTTCTCCGACCAGTACGACCTCGGCATGGAGTACTCCGGCTGGGCGCCGCCGGGGACGTACGACCAGGTGGTGATCCGGGGGGACGCGAGCCGGCGCGAGTTCATCGCCTTCTGGGTGAAGGAGGGCCGGGTGCTGGCCGGGATGAACGTGAACGTGTGGGACGTCACAGACAAGATCCAGCAGCTGATCCGCTCGAAGGCCCGGGTGAACACGGAGGCCCTGGCAGATCCGCACGCGCCGCTGGACAGCCTCGCCTCGTAGCCGTCAGGGGTGTCGGTTCTGCCCCGTGCTGCAATTCCCGGGGGCAACCCCCGGACCCCCGGCCGGGGGGCGGTCACGGCCGCAGGAGTGTCAGTTCTGCCCCGTAGAATCACTCCGTGGCTGGACGGATCAACGACGAGGACGTGAAGGCGGTACGGGACGCGGTCCCGATCGACGCCGTGGTGTCCGAGTACCTCCAGCTGCGCAACGCGGGCGGCGGCAACCTCAAGGGCCTGTGCCCGTTCCACGACGAGAAGTCGCCGTCCTTCCAGGTCAGCCCCAGCAAGGGCCTGTTCCACTGCTTCGGCTGCCAGGAGGGCGGCGACACCATCACGTTCGTGATGAAGATCGACCACCTCTCCTTCTCGGAGGCGGTCGAGCGCCTGGCCGGCCAGGCGGGCATCACCTTGCGCTACGAGGAGGGCGGCTACAACCCCTCCCACCAGCGCGGCGAACGCATCCGCCTGGTCGAGGCCCACAAGATCGCCGCCGAGTGGTACGCGGAACAGCTGGCGATGAGCCCCGAGGCCGAAACCGGCCGCGTCTTCCTCGCCGAGCGCGGTTTCGACCAGGCCGCCGCCGTGCACTTCGGCGTCGGCTACAGCCCCCAGGGCTGGGACCACCTCACGCGCTATCTGCGCGGCAAGGGCTTCACCGACAAGGAGATCCTGCTCTCCGGCCTCGCCCAGGAGGGCCGCCGCGGCCCCATCGACCGCTTCCGCGGCCGTCTGATGTGGCCCATCCGCGACATCGGCGGCGACGTCGTCGGCTTCGGCGCCCGCAAGCTGTACGAGGCGGACAACGGCCCCAAGTACCTCAACACGCCCGACACGGCGATCTACCGGAAGTCCCAGGTCCTCTACGGCATCGACCTGGCGAAGAAGGACATCGCGAAGGCGAGTCGCGCGGTGGTCGTCGAGGGCTACACGGACGTCATGGCCTGCCACCTCGCCGGGGTGACGACCGCCATCGCCACCTGCGGCACGGCCTTCGGCGGCGACCACATCAAGATCCTCCGCCGGCTGCTGATGGACAACGGCTCGGCCCGCGTCATCTTCACCTTCGACGGCGACGCGGCCGGCCAGAAGGCGGCACTGCGCGCCTTCGAGGACGACCAGAAGTTCGCCGCCGAGACGTACATCGCCATCGCCCCCGACGGCATGGACCCCTGCGACCTGCGCCTGGCCAAGGGCGACGAGGCGGTGGCGGACCTGGTCGAACCCCGCACCCCGCTCTTCGAGTTCGCCCTTCGCCAGATCGTCGTCCGCTACGACCTCGACACGCCCGCGGGCCGCGCCGCCGCCCTGGACGAGGCGGCCCCGATCGTCGCCCGCATCAAGAACAGCGGCGCCCAGCACGAGGTCGCCGTCCAACTCGCCGGCATGCTCGGCATCCTCGACACCCAGTTCGTGGTCAAGCGCGTGGCCCAGCTGGCCCGCTGGGCCCGCGACCGCGGCGGCAAGGGCCCCGCCCCGGACCGGCACCAGCACGGGTCGCAGCACTACGCCTCCGCCCAGCCGCCCGCCGCCCCCCGCGGCCCGGCCCTCAACCTCCGCAACCCCGTCTACGCCACCGAACGCGAACTCCTCAAACTCGCCCTCCAGCGCCCCGAGTTGGTCTCCCCGGCCTTCGACGCGTACGGCGTCGACGAGTTCACCGCCCCGCCCTACGCCGCCGTCCGCCAGGCCATCCTGGACGCCGGCGGCACCGAACCGGGCGTCGCGGACCCCCAGGACTACCTGGTCAAGGTCCGCGAGGCCGCCCCGGACGACGCGGTCCGCGCGATGGTGACGGAACTGGCCGTCGAGGCGATCCTGCTGCACAAGGGCGTCAAGGGCGTCGACGAGACCTACGCGGGCGCCCAGTTGGTCACCGTCCGCCGCCGCGCCGTCGAACGCCGCATCCGCGACATCCAGAGCCAGCTCACCCGCCTCGGCAGCCACGGCGACCCGGCCCAGCTGGCCGCCGTGCAGAACGAGCTCTGGGTCCTCCAGCAATACGACCAGACCCTGCGGGAACACGGCGCCGCCGCGCTCTGACGTCACCGCGCGGTCACGGACCGGAAGCAAAAAGTCATCGCACGCCCCTCGTGGCGACGATGTGTCTTACCCCACACTGGGTTGCGGTGCCTGAGTCCTCGGAGCGCGGCCGATCCGTACCCGACGGGTCCCACACCCCCGCGGTTCCGCTCATCGCGTACGGGACGGACAGCGGCGAGGCCGCCGACTCCGCCCCCGAAGTACCGCTGCCGCCCGCCTTGGCAGCGATCATCCTGGAGGTCGCCCCCGTGCAGACCCAGACCCTCACCCAGACCGACGTCAGCAGCGCCATCGCCGCCGACGGCACCGCACCGGACGCGGAGGACGACGTCCTCCCCGCGGTCCCGGCGCAGAGCCGCGTCGTGCTCCGCCCCGAGACGGAACCGGAGGAGCCGCCAGCCGAGGCCATCGAGACGGCCGAGGCTCCCGAAGCCGTCGAACCGCCGCCGGCCCGCGCCGACACCAGCGGTCCCTCCTCGGACCTGTTCCGCCAGTACCTGCGGGAGATCGGCCGCATCTCCCTGCTGACCGCCGCCGAGGAGGTCGAACTCGCCCGCCGCGTCGAGGCCGGCCTGTTCGCCGAGGAGAAGCTGCGGCTCGCCCCCGACCTGGACAGCCAGTTGGCGCTGGACCTCGACCGGCTCGTCGTCATGGGCCGGATGGCCAAGCGCCGGCTCATCGAGGCCAACCTGCGCCTGGTCGTCTCCGTCGCCAAGCGCTACGTCGGGCGCGGCCTGACCATGCTCGACCTCGTCCAGGAGGGCAACCTCGGGCTCATCCGGGCCGTCGAGAAGTTCGACTACGCCCGCGGCTACAAGTTCTCCACCTACGCCACCTGGTGGATCCGCCAGGCCATGTCCCGCGCCCTGGCCGACCAGGCCCGCACCATCCGGGTTCCCGTGCACGTCGTGGAGCTCATCAACCGGGTCGTCCGCGTCCAGCGCCGCATGCTCCAGGAGCGGGGCTACGAGCCGACGCCGGAAGAGGTCGCCGCGCACCTCGACCTGCCCCCTGAGCGCGTCAGCGAGGTACTGCGCCTCGCCCAGGAGCCGGTGTCGCTGCACGCGCCCGTGGGCGAGGAGGACGACGTCGCCCTCGGCGACCTCATAGAGGACGGCGACGCCACCAGCCCCGTCGAATCCGCCGCGTTCCTCCTCCTCAAGGAGCACCTGGAAGCGGTCCTGTCGACCCTGGGGGAGCGGGAGCGCAAGGTCGTCCAGCTCCGCTACGGCCTCGCCGACGGCCGCCCCCGCACGCTGGAGGAGATCGGCCGCATCTTCGGCGTGACCAGGGAACGCATACGGCAGATCGAGTCCAAAACCCTCAACAAACTGAGGGACCACGCCTTCGCGGACCAGCTGAGGGGCTACCTCGACTGACTCAGCTGCGGGCAGTCGTGCCGCTGGGGCGATGGGGGTCGGGTGGGCGCAGCGGCACCCCGCAGCGCCGGGCCGCGCACCCACCCGCGCCCAGCCCCAGCGCCGAGCGACGAACTCAGTCGACCTCGGCCACCGCCTGCGCGAACTGCGCCTTGTACAGCCGGGCGTAGGCCCCGTCCGCCGCCAGCAGCTCCTCGTGCGCGCCCTGTTCCACGATCGCCCCGTTCTCCATCACCAAAATCGCGTCCGCGTCCCGGATCGTCGACAGCCGGTGGGCGATGACGAACGACGTACGCCCGTGCGCGAGTTTCGCCATGGCCTTCTGGATCAGCACCTCGGTCCGGGTGTCGACCGAACTCGTCGCCTCGTCCAGCACCAGGATCACCGGGTCGGACAAAAACGCCCGGGCGATGGTGATCAGCTGTTTCTCACCCGCGCTGACCCCCGTCCCCTCGTCGTCGATCACCGTGTCGTACCCGTCCGGCAGCGTCCGGATGAACCGGTCCGCGTGCGCGGCCCGGGCCGCTTCCTCGATCTCCCCCGGCGTGACCTCCCGGGCGGCCCCGTACGCGATGTTCTCCGCGATCGTGCCGCCGAACAGCCACGTGTCCTGGAGCACCATGCCGATCCCGGCGCGCAGTTCGTCCCGGGACATCCGTGCGATGTCGACCCCGTCGAGGGTGATGCGCCCGCCGGTGACGTCGTAGAACCGCATCAGCAGGTTCACCAGCGTCGTCTTGCCGGCGCCCGTCGGGCCGACGATGGCCACCGTCTGCCCGGGCTCCACCTTCAGCGAGAGGTCCTCGATCAGCGGCTTGTCGGGGTCGTAGCGGAACGACACGTGCTCCAGCGCCACCTGCCCGCGCAGCTCCTCGGGCCGCACGCCCGGCACCGGATCGGCGCTCTGCTCCTCGGCGTCCAGCAGCTCGAAGACCCGCTCCGCCGAGGCGACACCCGACTGCACCAGGTTCGCCATGGACGCGACCTGCGTCAGCGGCATGGAGAACTGCCGCGAGTACTGGACGAAGGCCTGCACATCACCGATGGACAGCGACCCCGAGGCGACCCGCAGCCCGCCGACGACCGCCACCAGCACGTAGTTGAGGTTCGACACGAACATCATCAGCGGCTGCATGACCCCGCTGTTGAACTGCGCCCGGAACCCGGCCTCGTACAGCGCCTCGTTCTGCTCGGCGAACTGCTGCGCCGACTCCCGCTGCCGCCCGAACACCTTCACCAGCGCGTGCCCGGTGTACATCTCCTCGATGTGCGCGTTCAGCATGCCCGTAGAGCGCCACTGCTGCACGAAGTGCGGCTGCGACCGCTTGCCCACGCGCGTGGCGACGACGAACGACAGCGGCACGGTCACCAGCGCGACCAGCGCCAGGATCCAGGAGACGTAGAACATCATCGCCAGCACGCCGATGATGGTCAGCACCGAGTTGATGAGCTGCCCCATCGACTGCTGGAGCGTCTGCCCGATGTTGTCGATGTCGTTGGTGGCCCGGCTCAGCACCTCACCGCGCTGGCGCTTGTCGAAGTACGACAGCGGCAGCCGCGACAGCTTCGTCTGCACGTCCTCGCGCATCCGGAACATGGTGCGGTTCACGGCCCGGTTCACCAGCCGCGTCGCCACCGCCATCAGCAGACCGGCCACCAGGAACACGCCCAGCGCGAGCAGCAGCACGTTCCCCACGGACGTGAAGTCGATGCCCTTGCCGGGGGTGAAGTCGGTGCTGCGCAGCATGTCGGCGACGTCACCGTCCCCGCGCTGCCGCATGGAGTCGAGGACCTGCTCCTTGCTCGCCCCGTCCGGCATGTCCCGCCCGACGATGCCCGCGAAGACCAGGTCGGTCGCCTTGCCGAGGATCTTCGGCCCGACGACGTTGAGACCGACGCTGAGCACCACGCACAGCAGCAGCACGTAGATGGTCACGCGCTCCGGCCGGAACTGCGCGACGAGCCGTTTGCCCGACCCCTTGAAGTCCAGCGAGCGCTGGTCGGGGCCGCCCCCGGCCACCATCCGCCCCATGGGCCCCGCCATCAGGCAGCCTCCGCTTCCGTGAGCTGGGAGAGCACGATCTCCCGGTAGGTCTCGTTGTCCGCCATCAGCTCGTGGTGCCGGCCGGTGCCGACGACCCGGCCCTCGTCGAGGACGACGATCCGGTCGGCGTCCCTGATGGTCGCCACCCGCTGGGCGACGATCACGACGGTCGCCTCGGCCGTCTCCTGTGCGAGGGCGGCCCGCAGGGCGGCGTCCGTGGCGTAGTCGAGCGCGGAGAAGGAGTCGTCGAAGAGGTAGATCTCCGGGCGCTGCACGAGCGTCCGGGCGATCGCGAGCCGCTGCCGCTGCCCACCGGAGACGTTCGTCCCGCCCTGCGCGATCGGCGCGTCGAGCCCGCCCTCCAGCCGCTCGACGAACTCCCTGGCCTGCGCCACCTCCAGCGCGTGCCACAGCTCCTCGTCGGTGGCGTCCGGATTGCCGTAGCGCAGGTTGGTCGCCACCGTGCCCGCGAACAGATACGGCTTCTGCGGCACCAGCCCGACGGTCTTCGCGAGCAGCTCCGGGTCGATCTCCGCCACCTCGACACCGTCCACGAGCACCTGCCCGTCGGTCGCGTCGAACAGCCGCGGGACCAGCCCCAGCAGCGTGGACTTTCCGCTGCCGGTCGAGCCGATGACGGCGGTCGTCTGGCCGGGCCGGGCGACGAGGTCGACGGCCCGCAGCACCGGCTCCTCGGCACCCGGGTAGCGGAAGCCGGCCCCGCGGAGCTCCAGATGCCCGTGCCGGCGCAGCTCCCGCACCGGCGCCGACGGCGGCACGACGCTCGACGAGGTGTCCAGCACCTCCTGGATGCGCTCGGCGCAGACCTCCGCGCGCGGCACCATCATGAACATGAAGGTGGCCATCATCACGGACATGACGATCTGCATCAGATAGGCGAGGAACGCCGTCAGGTCACCGATCTGCATGCCGCCGCTGTCGATCCGGTGCGCGCCGAACCACACGACCGCGATCGACGACAGGTTCACCACCGTCATGACGATCGGGAACATCAGCGCGAGCAGGTTGCCGGTGCCCAGCGAGAAGTCGGTGAGGTCGCTGTTGGCCTTCCGGAAGCGCTGCTGCTCGTACTCGTCACGGACGAAGGCGCGGATCACGCGGTTGCCGGTGATCTGCTCGCGCAGCACCCGGTTCACCGTGTCCAGCCGCTCCTGCATGGCCCGGAACAGCGGCCGCAGCCGCCGCACGATCAGCGTCACGCAGATGCCCAGCACCGGCACGACCGCCACCAGCACCCCGGACAGCGGCACGTCGAGACCGAGCGCCAGCACGATGCCGCCCACGCACATGATCGGCGCCGACACCATCAGCGTGAACGTCATCAGCGCCAGCATCTGCACCTGCTGGACGTCGTTCGTCGTCCGGGTGATCAGCGAGGGCGCCCCGAAGTGACCGACCTCACGCGCGGAGAACGACTGCACCCGGTCGAACACGGCCGCCCGCAGGTCCCGCCCGAGCGCCGCAGCCGTCCGGGCGCCGTAGAACACGGCACCGATGTTGCACACGACCTGGACCAGCGAGATGCCGATCATCAGGCCGCCGTAGCCCAGGATGTAGCCGGTGTCCCCGTTCACGACACCCTGGTCGATGATGTCCGCGTTGAGTGTGGGCAGGTAGAGCGTGGCGCAGGTCTGCAGGAACTGCAGCAGCACCAGCAGGGCGATGGGTCTCTTGTAGGGCCTGATGTAGGTCCGCAGGAGTCGTATGAGCACGCTGCTTCTCTCGGAGTGGACGACGGGGCGGTTGGTTGCCCCTGGCCCCTATCGTCGAACACTCCACCCGCGTTACCTCAACCGAATTAACCCAACAGGCGGTCAGAACGCCCCGGGGTGCGTCTGATCCCGCACCGACACGAACTGCTGCCGCACCGCCTGCCCCACGGCCAGCTCCTCCCCGGGCTCCAGCACCTGCGCGACCGCGCCGTGCCAGGCCGGCGGGGTCCGTGCGTCGAGCGTGCCCTGGGACACCCCGAGCGCCCAGGCCGCCTGCCGGGCGGCGCCGATCGCCGCGTAGTCCGCCGGCTGCGGCACCACGACCTGCGTCCCGAACAGCGAGGGCGCGGCGGCCTGCACGGCGGGCAGTTCGGCGGCCGGACCGAGCAGGAACACCCGCCGCACCTCCACGCCCCGGGCGCGCATCACGTCCAGCGCGTCCGCGAGCCCGCACAGCATGCCCTCGAACGCGGCCCGCGCCAGATGCTCCGCCTTCATCGACTCGCGCCGCAGGCCCGCCAGGGTCCCGGCGGTGTGCGGCAGGTTCGGCGTGCGCTCACCCTCCAGATAGGGCAGCAGCACCAGCCCGTGCGCCCCCGGCGTCGACTTCATCGCCAGCTCGGACAGGCTCTCCAGATCGGACAGCCCCAGCAGCTCGGCGGTCCCGCGCAGCGTCCGTACGGCGTTCAGCGTGGTGACGACGGGCAGGTGCATGCCGGTCGCGTCGGCGAGGGCGGTGATCATCCCGGAGCCGTCGACCAGCGCCTCGGGGTGGACGGCCATCACGGACCCGGACGCGCCCAGCGAGACGACCGCGTCCCCGAGGCCGATGCCGAGCCCGAAGGCCGCCGCCATGGTCTCGCCGGTCCCGACGGAGATCAGCAGCCCCTCCGGGGTCCTGCCGGCCGCGTCCGCGGGGCCGATCACCTCCGGCAGCATCACCTGGTGCCCGAGCGCCAGCTCGACCAGGTCGGGCCGGTAGGCGCCGGTCGCCGCCGACCAGTACCCGGTCCCGGACGCCCCGCCCCGGTCGGTGGTCCGTCGCACCGGCCGGCCCAGCAGCTGCCACACCAGCCAGTCGTGAGCCTGCAGCAGGATCGCGGTGCGCTGCGCGTTCTCGGGCTCGGTCCGGGCCAGCCAGCGCAGCTTCGTCACCGGCTGCGCGGCCTGCGGCACACACCCCACCGCCTGCGCCCACGCCTCGCGCCCCCCGAGCGCGTCGATGAGATCGGCCGCCGCGACCTGCGTCCGCTTGTCGCCGCCGACCATCGCCGGCCGCACGGTGTTGCCCTGCGCGTCCAGCGGCACGACGGCGTTCTGCTGCGCCGAGACGCCGATCGCCTGCACGCCCTCGAGCAGCCCGCCGCCCGCGGCCTCGCCCAGAGACAGCAGCCAGGCCTGCGGATCGACGTCGGACGGTCGGCCGCCGCCGTCGGGGCTCTCCACCGGATGCGGTGCATATCCCTGCCTGAGCACGGCTCCGGTGTCCGTGTCACAGACGACGATACGAGTGAAATCGGGCGAACTGTCCAACCCGGCGACTATCCCCATGGCCAAAATTCTGCCGCACGCTCCGCTTGGGTTGAGCCGTGGGCGCCGTGGGGGTGCGTCGCCGGGGTTCGGGTGCGGGTGCTTCGTGGCTGGTCGCGCTGTTCCCCGCGCCCCTGGGCGGGCATGACCCCGCCCGGCGTCGAGAAAGAACTGTTACGTATTGCTTGTGCCCCAGTCGTCCTCGCCGCCGTTGTGGATGGCTCGCTCGCGGAGGTGGCGGACTCGCTCGGCCACCGAGTCGGGGACGCGGTCGCCGACCCTGTCGCTCACCACGTGGTACGCCTTGCCCGCGAACTCGCGGCCCTGCTGGGCCGCCGACTCCGCGGTGTTGCGGACGGCGGGGTTCTGCGCGAACTGGCGGGCCGACTTCTTCAGCTGTTCGTAGCGCTCGCGTCCGGCCCTCGTGCCCAGCACGTAACCCAGGACGACTCCGGCGACGAACGTGAGCCGGTAACGCATGGCGGTCACCCTTCCCTTGCCTAGGTCTCCGGTGCGGCGTGGGCGCCGGGGAGTACCGATTGGCGGAGCACCCCCCTGCTTGCGCTAATGTATGTGTCGCAGCGAGCGCGCGCCCCCTGGCGAATACCCAGGTAGGTGCGTTCGATGCAACGAGACCTTCCTCGGTAGCTCAATTGGCAGAGCAGCCGGCTGTTAACCGGCAGGTTACTGGTTCGAGTCCAGTCCGGGGAGCTCGGTCCTCCGTAGCTCAATTGGCAGAGCAGCCGGCTGTTAACCGGCAGGTTACTGGTTCGAGTCCAGTCGGGGGAGCACGCTGAACGAGGACCCCCACAGGGGTCCTTTTTCATGTCCGTTCCGATCTCCCGGGAACCGCGCAGGGCTGGTCGCAGTCCTCATGGTCACGAAGGCCGTGCGAAGCCGACCATCCGAAGCAGGAGATCGTATGAGCGGCTATGCTGCGGCAGACGGCGCGCACACATGTACGCGACACGCCGCTATGGGGCGGTAGCTCAGCCGGTTAGAGCAGCGGACTCATAATCCGTCGGCCGTGGGTTCGAGTCCCACCCGCCCCACTAAAGGCAGGGTAGAGAAACGCTCTGAACTGCGGAAACGTCTTTTCGGGCTTTCGGATTCGGGACGTTGGCCCGACGGAGTGGCCCCGTTGGGCGTTACGTCGGCGGACTCGCGGGACTGGAGTTGTCTCTGGTGCTGTGACCTGCGGTGACGCAGTGGGTGGAGGGGCCGCGAGCTGGGGTGGAACCGTGTTCAGGGGACGCAGGGCGGTACGCCAGGGAACGAGATCCCGTCGTCCCGCTGGCGCGGGGGAGTAAGTAGAAGAGCCGACGAGGTCTGTGCGAATCCATTCAAACTGGCCGGAGTCCTTCCTGTAGTGCGGAACAAGAGCCTCCCCTGGGGGTGAACCGGGGCAGCGCCTTCGCGTGGGCAGGCCGCGTCGTCAGGCGACGCATGACGGCACGAAGGCCGGGTCGGCCGGCCCCTTGCGCTCGAGCGCGTTGAGAACCCACTGGTGGACGACCGGGTCGTTGGGCGTCTGGTCGTGCTCGATCGTGTTGAGCGGGCAGCGGTCCTGGAGAGTGATGTTGGTGACCTCCCGGTCCGAGCCGTCCAGGAACGCGCTGGTGTAGGGCGTGACGACCTCGTCGTATCTGGTGGTGACGACGGTGTAGTACGGACCGGCCGGCGTCTCGTCCTTCGCGTTCAGGTCGGTCAGGAACTCCGACCCCGCCTGTTGCTCGTCGCAGGCCGGGCAGGCGCTGTTCTCGCTGCTTTCGAGCTCGGGCGTCGGTGCGATCACGCCCTCCGTGCCGTGGTTGGACGGAACGATCCCCACCAGGTCGTCGACCTGGGTCGCGCCGCCGAGGTACTTGATGTAGTAGCGGGGCATCATTCCGCCCTGGCTGTGTCCGACCAGGTCGACCTTCCTGGCACCCGTTGCCCCCATGACCGCGCCGACGAACGACTTGAGTTCCTCCGCCGACTGGGCAATGGGTCCCATGGCGTTGCCGCCGTAGTTCAGCGCGAAGACGCAGTACCCCTCGCTTTTCAGCTTGGGGCTGAGCGTCGGCCAGTTCTTGGCCATGGTCTCGAACGTCCCGTGGACCAGCACGACCGGCTCGGGGTGCTCGGCGGTGGGCTTGCACGACCAGTCGTTGGCTCCGGGCGGAGAGATGTCGGTGGTGTCGGCGGTGGCCGGTGATGCAGGGGACAAGACGGCAGTGGTGACCGCGAGCGCGGCGGCGGTAAGGACCGCGGGGAGGCGCGGAGGCATGGTCTTCCTTTGTCGACGGGGGAGGGGGACGGTAGGGCGGGGACGGAACTGGTGAACCCCGTCGCGACGGTTGATGGCCTGCCGCGAGCGGCATGCCGGGCGGGTGACTCTGCAGCCGAACGCTGTTCGGCATTGTCGATGGGCAGCGATTTTGTGTTCATGCTGCACGCGTGTCAACCCTCGGCGTCAGATCTTGGGTAGCCCCTGCTGCCTTCGTCCCCATGGCTGATCGGTCCGGGCCCGGGGTGGGCCTGTCAGTGCCTGCTGAAGTCGGCTCCATGCGCCCGAATTTGGTGGATGCGTTCACCGGGAAGGCTGTCCGCAATGGCGCAGCCGCCGCAGAGCCCGTTCGGAGTCACCAGGTGCGGCCCGCCTCGAGGATGAGGTCGCGGACCCGGGTGACGTCGGGGTTGTCGGGCCTGCCGGGGCGCTGGACGAGGTAGCCGGTGTTGATGGGCGGGTCGTCTGGTTCGTGCAGGGGCACCAGGGCGCCGGAGGCGAGTTCGTCCTGGCACAGGAAGCGGGGCAGGACGGTGAAACCGGCTCCCGCGACGACCGCGGCGAGTACGCCGCGCAGGTCGGGCACGGTGACGGCAGCGGGGCAGGACAGCCGGGTGCCGAAGACGTGCCGCCAGTAGCGGCGGGCGATGGGCAGGTCCTCGGCATAGGTGACCAGGGGGACGGCGTGCAGCGCGGCCGGGCCGTCGGCGGCCAGCCGTTCCCTCAGGCGGCCGGCCCAGGCGGGCGCGGCGACCAGGACGAACTCCTCGTCCATCAACGGCACGGCGGCCAGCGCCCTCCCGCGCGGCCGGACGGTGGAGATCACCAGGTCATAGCGTCCGGAGCGCAACTCCTCCAGGAGCGGGTCGGTCAGGCCCATGGTCACGCGCAGCCGTACACCGTCGGCGGCCAGCGGGGCGAGCGTCGGCAGGACCCGGGTGCACAGCAGCTCGGCAGGCCCTGCCAGATGGACGGGGGCGGCCGGCTCGTCCGGGGCGGTGTCGTGCCCGGCGACGGCGGCGAGCGCGTCGAGGGGCGCGGCCACGCCGGCCGCGAGGTCGTGGGCGACGGGTGTCGGGGCGACGCCGCGGGGCAGGCGCTGGAACAGCTCGCGGCCCGTCTGTCGTTCCAGGGCGCGAATCTGGGTGGTCACCGTGGGCTGGGACAGGCCCAGCAGTCCTGCGGCGGCCGTGAAGGAACCACTGCGGTACACAGCCAGGAAGGTGCGCAGCAGGTTCAGGTCCGGTGGGGGTGCCGCAGCGGGCTGCCGCACCCCGATCGGGCCATCGGGATCCCTATGTCTCACGTAGAAATCCTATCCGCTTCCTATGGCGAGGGGGCTGTGGCGGAATTCCGAAGCCTTACGCCCGGAACGCGGCCGGGCGCTTGGGGGACGCCTCGGCCAGGACCTTCGTCACCGCGTCGACGCCGCCGCGCAGGCCGTAGACGGGGGTGCCGGGCTGCTGGCGCCAGGAGTCGTCGATGCCGCCGGCGTCCACGGTGTCGAAGCCGAGCTCGTCGATGAGATCGCGGACGATCCTCTTGGCGGCCTCGTCGTCTCCCGCGACCGGCAGCGTCATCCGCCCGGGGTCGTCCTTCGGGCGTGGCTTGTCGAGGATGTCCTGGGCGTAGGTGCCGTTGAACGCCTTGATCACCGGGTGACCGAGGTGCTGCCGGGTCCAGCGGCTCTCGGTGAGCCCCTCGTCCTCGATGGCGGCGATCCTCCCGTCGCGCTCCTTGGGGTGGTAGTCGCCGGTGTCGATCACGGCGAAGCCGTCGGCGGCCCCGTCGAACAGGCCGGGCGGGGCGGCAGGGACTGGATGGGGCGGTTCAGCGCAGGGGCACGTACGTCCAGGCGGGCCTTGTGGTGGCTGAACCGGCTGGGAACGGGCATGGGTCAGCGCCACAGAGCGAAACGACGGGGAACGGGAGAACGAACGCCCCGGGGCGCGTGGTCAGCGGGTCGCGACCGGGGCGCCCAGCAGGCCGGACACAAGCGCGTCGGTCGCGGCCCCCAGCAGCAGCCTGCCTTCGCCCACCGACTCCAGCCCGATCACCAGGGCGATCGCGACATCTGCCGCCTTGCCGGGCTCGATACCGCCCATGGTGCCGGCCTTGGTGAACAGGTCGATCAGCAGGCGACGCAGGTCCGCGGTGAAGGCGGTGCAGATCCCCCCGAACAGCCGGGCCTTTTCGTCCAGGAGTTCGGCGGTGTGCGGGGAGTCCCCGGCGAGCTGCAGGGCCAAGTCGAGCTTGGCGGCCAGGACGCCCCGGACGCGCTCGGCGTACGGGGCGTCCTCGGCGGCCGCCGCCTGCCGGGCCTGCTCCAGTGCCTGGGTGTGCAGGCGGTCGGCGAGTTGCCGGAAGGCGTCGTCCTTGCTGCGGACGTACTGGTAGACCGCTGACCGGGACACGCCCATGGTCGTGGCGATGTCGTCCATGGTGGTGCGCCGCACGCCGTACCGGGTCAGACAGTCGTAGGTGGCGTCCAGGACTTCATCCAGCCGGTCAGTGCTCATGGCTCATGCCGGCTTCTCGAGCAGTTCCGCGGCGACGGCGGCGGAGGATGCCGGGTTCTGACCGGTGACCAGGTTGCGGTCGACGACCACGTGGGGAGCCCACGGCTCGCCCGGCTGCACCTGCACGCCCGCCGCCGTCAGGCGGGTCTCCAGCAGCCACTTCGCCTTGTCGGCGAAGCCGGCCTGCGCTTCCTCGGAGTTGGTGAACGCAGCCACCTGGTAGCCCGCGAAGGCGTTGGACCCGTCGGTCTTCACGGCCGCGAGCAGGGCGGCCGGGGCGTGGCAGACCACACCCAGCGGCTTACCCGCCTCCAGGGTGTCGATGAGCAGCTTGCCGGAGGTGGCGTCGATGGCGAGGTCCTCCATCGGGCCGTGACCGCCGGGGTAGAAGACGACGGCGTAGTCGTCGAGGTTCACGTCCTCGAGCTTGATCGGGTTCTGCAGCTCGGTCATCGCGGCGAGCGCGCTCGCGATCTTGTCGGCGTTCTCCTGGCCGCCGTTGACCTCGGCGGCGAGGCTGGCCTTGTCCACCGTGGGGACGACGCCGCCGGGGGTGGCTACGACGATCTCGTGGCCCGCGGCCCTGAACGCCTTGTACGGGGCGACGGCCTCCTCGGCCCAGAAGCCGGTCGGGTGCTTGGTGCCATCAGCCAGCGTCCAGTAGTCGACGCCGGTCATCACGAAAAGGATCTTCGGCATGATGTTTCTCCGAGGGTACGGGCCCCGGCTGGCCGGGGCCCGGAGGGGCGGGTTGCGTATCGCGCGCTCTGAGGTGCTTCGTCCGCTGACACTCCGCGATCACTGACACTGTGGGTGCAGATCGTCAGAGCGCGATCTCCTTGACAGTAGGCCGCAGCCCCATAGGTTTCCAATGAGGAACTCAATGTCTGACATTGGAAAACGAATGACTCTTCGGGAAAGGTTGCCCGCCATGACCGGACTCGGACCCGTCGCCTGGCCACCAGCCCCGTCAAGGACCGAACGGCTCGTGCTCCGCGAGTCCGAGGCCCGGGACCGTGCGGCGTTCATCGAGCTGTTCGCATCGCCGGAGGTGGGCACCTACATCGGTGGCTCTCGACCGCGGGATGAGCTCGAACGCGCGGTGCCCGATGTGCCCGGGCGGCGCCCTGGCCTGTTCGTGGTCGATCTCGACGGAGCGATGATCGGCATGGTCACGCTCGACCGGCGCGATGCGGAGCGTCCGGGTCATGTCCGTCCGGATGCCGGGGAGGCCGAGCTCGGTTACCTGTTCCTGCCTCAGGCGTGGGGATGCGGGTACGCCGCCGAGGCGTGCGCGGCGGCACTCGACTGGTTCGCCGACGCGCTTCCCGGCGAGCCGGTGGTGCTCTGCACCCAGACCGCCAACGACCGCGCGATGCGCCTCGCGGCGAAGCTGGGGTTCACCGAGGTGGAGCGGTTCGAGGAGTACGGCGCCGAGCAGTGGTTCGGCGTGTGGTCCTCGGTCACGACGTCCGGTTGAGCCGGGCCTGGGTGCGCGGCTCACGGACCGAGGTGAAGGTTGTGGCGAGCTGGTCGAGCAGGGGCGCTGCGCAGGGGTGGGGGTCGCGGGGTGGTGTGATCGTGTAGATGCCGCGGGTCGGGGGATCGACGAGGGCCACGGTGGTGACGTCGGTCCGCAGGGCGCACGTCAGCACGCCGGGTATCAGCGCGATGGCGTGGCCGGTTGCGACCAGGGCCAGCTTGCCGAGCAGATCGGCCGCGGAGAGGTCGATGCGGGCGCTGACTCCGGCCCGGGCGGCGTGCTGGCGCAGGAGGGCCGCCGAGCCGTCGTTGTCCTCGACCCAGGTCTGGTCGGCCAGCGTCTGCATGCGCACCGGGCCTGGCCCGGCCTGCGGATGGCCGACGGGAAGTGCGACGACCATGTCGTCCAGCCCGAGGAACCGTCGTTCGAGCCGCGGGTCGTGGGGCAGCCCTGGTGGTGCGTCGGTGACGACAGCGATGTCGAGATCGCCGGCGATCACGCGGTTGTGCAGTTGTGCGCTCAGGCCCGGCAGCAGGCTCCACGGGATGGATCCGGTTTGCTTCAGCAGGTCCCGGATGGCCTCGGGGACGATTCCCGCGGCCAGAGAAGGTGTGGCACCGACGGCCAGCGGCCGGTCGAGCGCGCCGTCGCGAGCGTCTCGTGCGGCGCGGACGGCGCGGTCGGCCTCGTTGAGCGTGGCCAGGGCGTGGCGCCGGAACACCTCGCCGGCAGGTGTCGGACGCACACCGCGCGCATGGCGCTCCATCAGAAGCACGCCGAGTTGCCGCTCCAGTCCGGCGATCTGCCGGGAGACGGCCGACTGCGTGTGGTTGAGCTCGGCGGCCGCCGCCGACAGCGACCCGAGCCGGCACACGGTCACGAAGGTCCGCCACACCGTCAACTCCATGGCGCCAGTATGCCCATGCGGTATGCGCATCCCGCAGGGCCGCTCTGCGAGATCTGCGCTTGTCGCAGTCATCGCGGTACCTCACGCTGGCGTGCATGACCACACCGCACACGATCGCCGTCCTCGGTTTGGGGCGCATGGGCGACGCGATCGCGACCCGACTGGCTGCCCAGGGCTGGGACGTCGTCGGCTGGACACGCTCCGGGCGCACATCAGGAGCCGTCAGGACGACCGGCGTTCCGAACGACGCCGTGGCCAAGGCCGACCTCGTGCTCCTGGCGTTGTTCGACGGTCCGGCCTGTCGGCAGGTCCTCGACGACGTTCGTGACTCGCTGAGGGCGGACACGGTCGTGCTGAACACCAGCACCATCGCCCCCGCCGAGGCCTCGCAGCTGGCCAGGCGACTCGGCCCGTCCTACGTCCACGCGCCCGTGCTCGGCTCTGTGCCGGCTGCCGCCGGCGGCGCCCTGCAGATTCTCGCCGCCGCCGAACAAGGCACGCTCGACCGGGTCCGACCGGTCCTGGAAACGCTGGGCACCGTGCGGCGCGTCGACGACGCCTGCACCGCCGCCGCACTCAAGCTGATCGCCAACAACAGCCTCGCCGGCGCCGTCCTCGCCCTGCGCGATTCACTGCGACAAGCCGACGCCCTGGGCCTGCCCCGTTCCCAGGCGCTGGACATTCTCGAACTCGGCCCGCTCGGCGGGCTCGTGGCCCGCAAGCGCCCCTTCCTCACCGACCAGGCGGGTGCCGGCACGGCCGAATTCACGATCGGCGCGCTGGCCAAGGACATGGCTCTGCTGGCCGCCGCGTCGGACACGCCCCTGCGCAGCGCGGCCAACGTGGCTGACACCCCTGCCGACCCTCAGGCCGACATCGCCGTCGCCGCCACGGTCCCCGCCGTGGACGACGCCGTGCTCGAACCGCTCCGCGCCTACATCCGAGGGCACGCCACCGGCGACCCCGCCCACTTCCGCGACGCGTTCCTGCCCACCGCCCACATCGAGGGAATCCGGGACGGCGCATTCGTCTCGTGGCCCCTGGAGGAGTACTGCGCTCTCTTCCACGGCCGGCCGGCCCCGGACGAACCGACCCGCTCCCGCCGCGTCGACGCCATCGACGTCCACGGCACCGTCGCGACCGCGACCATGACGCTCTCGCACGGCGCGGACACGTTCATCGACGTCTTCCTGCTGGTCCGCGTCGACGACGGCTGGCGCATCGCCAACAAGGCTTATCACCGAGGTGTCAGCGCAGCAGGAGCTGCACGATCGCGATGATGCCGACGGCGACGATGACGGCGCGCAGGGCGGTGGGCCTGAGGCGGCGGCCGACCTTGGCGCCGATCTGTCCGCCGAGGGCGGAGCCGACGGCGATGAGCAGGACCGCCGTCCAGTCGAACTCGGCGACGAAGAGGAAGAAGCAGGCGGCGACGCCGTTGACGACGGCTCCGAGGATGTTCTTGACGGCGTTGACGCGTTGCAGGTCCTCGTCGAGGAACAGGCCCAGCAGGGAGAAGTACAGGACCCCTTGGGCGGCGCCGAAGTAGCCGCCGTACCCGCTCGCGAGGAGCAGTCCGACCAGGAGGAAGGGTCCGCCGTGCGGGCGGCCGGTGGTGCCGTTGTTCGCGCGGCGGCGCTGTACGGCTTTGGCGAGGCGTGGCTGGAGCAGTACGAGCACGAGCGCGAGAGCGATCAGTACGGGGACGATCGTGTCGAAGGCCTCGGAGGGCAGGGTGAGGAGCAGGACGGCGCCGCCGAGTCCGCCGACGAGCGCGGTGAGGCCGAGGACGAGTGCGCGGCGGCTCTGTCCGCGGAGTTCGGCGCGGTAGCCGATGGCTCCGCTTATGGAGCCGGGGACGAGACCGAGGGCGTTGGAGACGTTGGCTGTGATCGGCGGCAGCCCGGTGGCAAGCAGTACCGGGAAGGTGATCAGGGTGCCGGAACCGACGATGGTGTTGATCGTGCCCGCGCCGATGCCGGCTGCGAGGACGGCCAGTGCTTCCCAGATGGACAACGCCATCTCCTTACATGGTCAATGTGTCGCCTCCCCGCCGCGCGGCGGTCGAGGGGCTCGCACTGATCATGCACGATCAAGGGCTCGCCGCGATGCGCCTGCTCAGTTCCTCGGCCGTCAGGCTGCCCGGCTCCCGGCTCCGGCCCACGCTCTCCCGGGCGGCGTGCTGCAGGGCCGCGTTCACCGGGGTGGGCACGCCGTGCTCCCGGCCGAGCAGCACGATCTCCCCGTTGAGGTAGTCCGTCTCGATGGATCCCGCGCCCCGCGCCAGGCTCTGCCAGGACGAGCCGCGTGAGCGCTCGCCGTCGATCGGCTGCGGGTCGACCGTCCCGCTGCGCAGCTCGGTGATCTCGGCCTCGCTCGCGTGGGCGATGCCCGCGGCGTCGAGGGCCGCGGCACCCTCGGCCTTCGCCCGGGCGACCAGGTCCTGCGCGGTGGCGTCGGAGACGGAGCCGCACACGGCCTCGACCACGTTGGCGAGGTTGCCGAGGAGCTTGCCGTACTTCCAGCGCATCACGTCCGCCACCACCGGAGCCAGGAAGCGGGACTTCTCCAGGTCGTCCGCGATCCGCCGGGCGGTGTCGTCCGGGCCCGTCCCGTACCGGCCGATGACCAGAGCGCCGGTGTACGGGCCGCAGGACGCGACGACCTCACCGGGGTTCAGGTGGGTGCAGGGCAGGACGACGCACACGCCGTAGACCTCACGGAAGCGGCGCAGTGCCAGGCGCTCGTTCTCCACGCCGTTCTGGGCGCACACCACAGGCAGGCGTTCGCCCGCCGTGCCGCCGCCCGCCACCGGCCGCGCGGCCCACGCGTCCAGGGCGGCCACGCTGTCCTGGGTCTTCACGGCGAGTACGAGCACATCGTCCTCGCGCAGTTCGACGTCCTCGGGCCGTGCCACGACGGGCACGTCGAGGGTGAGCGTGCCGGTGGGGACCTTCAGCCGCAGCCCGCTGTCGCGCAGCGCCCCCAAGTGCGCGCCGCGGGCGACCAGGACGACGGACCGGCCGCTCTCGTGCAGCCGCCCCCCGATCGAACCGCCGACTGCCCCGGACCCGATGATGATGTAGCGCATTCCGCTCCCCGGCTCTCCGCTTCAGGTGTCGTGCCGAGCATCCCGCGGGCGCCGGCTGAAACCAAGTGGCGTCGGCTGGTGCCCTGTTGCTTGGATTCCCGGTGTGACTTCTGCCTTCAAGGACGTGCCCCCCACCACCCTCGCCGATCTGCTGGGCCGTGAGCAGGTCATGGACACCGGCATCCGTCCGTTGTGGAACTCGCCCCGCATCGCGGGGCCCGCGTACACCGTGCGGTGCGTGCCCGGCGACAACCTGATGCTGCACGCCGCGATCTACCGCGCCGAGCCCGGCTCGGTCATCGTCGTGGAGTCGGGCGACGTGGACTACGCGCTGGCCGGCGGCAACGTGTGCGCCGTCGCCCGGCGCCGGGGTGTCGCGGCCTTCGTGGTCGACGGTGTCATCCGCGATCTCGGCGAGGTGCGCGAGGCGGGCTTTCCCGTCTTCTCGCGCGGTGTCATCCCGATCCCCGGAACCAAGGAGAAGGCCGGCGCGCTCGGTGAGCCGGCCCGCGTCGGCGGCGTGCTCGTGCACCCCGGCGACATCGTCGTCGCCGACGAGGAGGGCATCGTCGTGACTCCCGCCGCCCGCCGGGAGGAGATCCTCGCCGCTGCCCGGGCGAAACTCGCGAAGGAGGCCGAGGAAACCCTCGACACCTGGGAGGCGAACCACCGTGCCCGCATCGAGAAGGCGCTGAGCGAGCAGGGCTTCACCGGCTGACCGGACCTCCCGGGATGCCCATCGGAGCGGTGCCGTGGCGGCGTTGGCGGTGGGTGTACGTGGTGATCGCCTGCCACAGGTGGCGGCGGTCGGTGTCGGGCCAGAGGTCCGGGGTGAAGTGCAGCTCGGCGTAGACGGTGTGCCAGGGCAGGAAGTTGGAGGTGCGCTGCTCGTTGCCGGTGCGCCAGAGCAGGTCGACGTCCGGCATGTCCGGGTGGGGCAGGTGCCGCGCGAAGTCCTCCTCGCCGATCAGGTCGGGATCGAGATGGCCGGCCCGGGCCCGGCGGGCGAGGGCGGCGGCGGTGCGGGTGAGCTCGTCGCGGCCGCCGTAGTCGATGCACATCGTCAGCGTCAGGCCGGTGCGGGCGCGGGTGCTGCGCTCCCGCAGGTGAAGGAGGTCGGCCAGGTCGGGCGGCAGGCGGCCGGTGCGGCCGTGCCAGCGCTGCCGGACGTCGAGGTCGCGGAAGGGGTCGTCGACGACCTCGCGGCGCAGCAGGTCGAGGATCGCGTCGACCTCCTGCGGATCGCGGTGCCAGTTCTCGGTGGAGAAGGTGTAGAGCGTCAGGTGCCGCAGGCCGATGTCCAGGGCGCCGTGCACCACCTCGCGGACGGCGGCGGCACCCGCCCGGTGTCCCTCGTGCCGGGGCAGGCCGCGCTGCTGGGCCCAGCGGCCGTTGCCGTCCATGATCACGGCGACGTGGGCGGGGAGCCGGCCCGGCGGGATGTCCGGGGGCCGGTGGCAGCCGGGGTGCGGTGGCGGGGGCCGGAAGGTCCGGGTGCGTGCCGTCCGGTCGGCCGGGAGCGGGCTGCCGTGTCCGGCGGGCCGTGCGGGCGGCACCGTCAGCGGAGTCAGGCTCCAGGCCAGGGCGGCGCGGGCCCGGGCGGGGACGAGGATGCGGGTCCGGGCGTGGAGCGCGGGCCGGGGCGGGCGCCGCAGGAGGGCCGGGCCGGCGGAGCCGATCGCGTCGAGCTGGGCGCACAGCAGGGCGGCCATGGTGTGCAGGACGGTGGCGGGCCCGGGGTGCATGCCGCGGCCGAGGCCGTCCTGGGTCACCCACTGGCGGGCCAGGCCGGTCAGCTGCGTGACCAGGGCGGCGACGGCGGGGCTCCAGCGCCGCTGCGCCAGGTCGTCCGCGGCCCCGGGGTAGGGCTTCAGGGCCTCGTCGGGCAGGAGGAGGTCGCCCTGGGCGAGGTCGGCGGACAGGTCGGTGAGGATGTCCGTGAGCCGCACGCCGTCCAGGAACTCCTCGTAGGTCTCCCGGGCGTCCAGACGCAGTGCCACGGGGACGCCGGCCCGGTCGAAGAGGGTGCGGACCTGGCCGAACCAGGGCAGCAGATTGTCCCGGCCCCAGGTGCGCCACGCGGCCCAGTCGGCGAAGTGCCTGCCGTGGGTGTCGTCCTGGACCTGGACCATGGCGCCGTGCAGTTCGGACAGGTCCAGGCGCCAGCGGGCCGCGGTGTCGACCAGGGCGTGGCGGATCGGGTCCGGGCTTGTGCCGGTGGGCAGTTCGCGGTGCAGGGCGGTGATCCACTCCTCGACTCGCGCGGCCCGTCCGGCGGCGGGCGCGGTGCGGTCGTCGCCCAGGTCGTCGAGCGCGTTGGCCGCCGCCCACAGGGCCCAGCAGGCCGGGCGCAGCGCCGCGGGCACCAGCTGGATCAGCGCGTACTCCGCCGGGTCCTGCTCCCTGGTCCGGCGCCGGCACAGCCCGTAGGCCGCCCGCAGCGCCGGATCGTCGCCGATCACAGCGCGCGCGGAGGGCGCTCGTCGGGTGTTCGCGGGAGGTGCGTCGCTCACAACGAGGACGGTACGTCAGGTTGCGCGGTGGCCCGTGCATGCGGGCCGGGGCCGCGTCGGGACACCTCCTGGGAGGCGGTGTCGTCCTCCTCGGCACCGGAGCGGCCGTGTGCTGCGCTCCGGCCGTGGCCGGCCGAGTACCCCCGTGGGCCCCGGAGCACCGTGGCCGGGGTGAGCGGACCGGGCGGGGTGGCAGGTCAGGGCCGGCGGGCCCGTCGAGCGCAGGCTCTCCACGAGGACGGCATGGGCGCGGCAGCCGCCGGCAGGGTGCCGCTCAGCGGCCTGAGGCCCGGCCGATGGCGTACGGGCCGACGGCGAGGGGGCGGATCTCCCGGGCTCGGTCTCAGGTTCGGCGGCGGGTGAGGGCTTGCTGCAGGGCCTCGCGGAGGGCGGGGGACGGGCGGGGGCCGTCGGGTTTCGCGCTGGCCGTCACGGCGGCGGCCACGTCGCGGAGCTTGGTGTTGGAAAGCTGGGACGTCTCGCGCAGGACGTGCCAGGCCTCGTCGGACGTACAGCCGTGGGTGGCCATGAGGATGCCCCGGGCCTGGTCGATGACCGGGCGGGAGGCGATGGCCTGGCGGAGCTGCTCGACCTCCTCCTCGAGGACGTGCAGGCGCTCCGCGCGTTCCACTGCGACCGCGGAGGGGGCCGGGGCCGACGGCTGGGCGGGCTCCGGGTCGGGGTGGGACGTGGCGCGCAGGGGGTCGGTCGTGTCCAGGCCCGCCAGCTCCAGGATCCGGCGCGGCTGGCCGTGCCAGTTCGTGGTCGTGACCGTCACAAAACGCCGGCGGGCGAAGTCGCCCAGCACGTCGAGGAACTGCAGACCCGCCGTGTCCATGAAGTGCACGCCCCCCATGTCCAGGTCCACCCGCGTGATCGTGGGCGGCAGCTCGGCCAGGGTCCTGGCCAGTGTTTCCGCGCAGCCGTGAACCAGCTCACCGCACGGGGTGAGCTCGGCCCGGTCCGCGCTCACGCGGCCACTGATGACCAGTGTGTTCAGCCCTCCTGTGTGATGTGGTGATGCCGCTGACGTCATGTCACCGCCCTTTCGGTGCTCGTCGGTCGTGTTCCTCCTCGCCGGAACTGCTCGACGTCACTCGCCCCCGTCGACGTCGATGTGAGGTGCGCCTGCCCGCCGTACGGCGTACTACACACCACAGCGGGGAATGAGCTTCGCCTGGACGGGTACGAGCGCTGTGGTCGACCAGCGTGGGGAGAGGGGCTTGAACACTCAGTATCGGGTGCCGGCCGCCGGGGCCTGTGGTCCCGTGCCGGGCCTGGCGGTGTTCCCGCTGTCCGGGCGGCAGGGTGTCCGGGCGGCGGGCGAGGTCGTCCTGACGACACGTGCGATCTGGGAAGGCGTACTGGAGCAGGCCGTTCACGAGGATGAGGACGTGTACTACCTGGAGTTGTCCGACGTGACGTTCGTCGACGTCGCGGGCGCGGGTGCGCTCGCGGCCGCCGCCGGGCAGCTCGGGGACGGTCGGCGGTTCGTGGTGCGTCGGCCGCCGCCGGCCCTGCGGCGGACGCTGGACCTGCTGTGGCCCGACCACGCCGGGATCGAGGTATCGGTGTCATGACCGCTGCCGTGGCCGAACCCTTCGGACCCCTGGAACCCTTCGTCCATCCCGCGCTCTTCTACCGCGACGAGGACGAGTACCTCGACGTCACCGTGCCCTTCGTGCGCGAGGGCCTGGCGGCCGGCGACCCCGTGGCCGTCGCGGTGCCCGGCAAGAACCTGGCGCTGATCCGGGACGCGCTGGGCGAGGCCGCCGAGGCGGTGCGGCTCCTGGACATGTGCGAGGCCGGCCGCAACCCCGGGCGGATCATTCCCGGCGTGCTACGCGCGTTCGCCGACGCCCAGCCGCCCGGACGCCGGGTGCGGATCATCGGCGAGCCCATCTGGGCCGGGCGCTCCGACACCGAGTACCCCGCCTGCGTCCAGCACGAGGCGCTCATCAACGCCGCCTTCCGGGGCCGTACGGCGACCATCCTGTGTCCGTACGACGTCGAGCAGCTCCCCGAGCGCGTCCTCGCCGACGCCCACGCCACCCACCCGACCGTCATCCCCTCCGGCTCCCGGCTGGAGCAGGGCAGCGACGCGTACGCCCCCGGGGACGTCGTCGCCCGCTACAACGAGGCGCTGCCGCCCGTGCCGGACGCGCTGACGTATCCCTTCGACTCCGGCTCGCTCTCCCAGGCCCGGCACGTGGCCGCCGGGGAGGGCGCGCGGCTCGGACTCACCGGCGTCAAGCTGGACGACCTGGCCCTCGCCGTGGCCGAGCTCACCACCAACAGCGTGGTGCACGGCGGCGGCTCCGGGGTGCTGCGGGTGTGGACCGAGGACGGGTACGTGGTGTGCGAGGTGCGCGACGAAGGTCGGCTCGCGGACCTTCTGGCCGGGCGCCGGCCCGTGCCCCGCGACCAGCGCGGCGGGCGCGGGCTGCTGCTGGTGAACCTCATCGCCGACCTGGTGCGGGTGCACAGGGGAGACGACGGGACGACCGTGCGCTGCTGGTTCGCCCGCTGAGACCCGCTGAGGGCCTCGCCCCGCCGGCCGCTCAGGATCCCAGCGGATCCAGCGCCAGCGGTTCGATCCTGCCCTCCAGCATCGCGCCGAGGCCCTGCACGGCGCACACGTCCGGCCGCTCGGCGATGTGCACGGGCATGCCGGTCGCCTGGCGCAGCATCTGGTCCAGGCCCGGCAGCAGCGCGCTGCCGCCGACCATCATGATCCCCCGGTCGGCGAGGTCGGCGACCAGGTCGGGCGGGCAGGCCCGCAGCACCGTGCCGATGCCGTCGAGGACGGCGGTGAGCGGCGTCTGGATGGCGTCCCGCACGGCGGCGGTGTCGACCTGGACGGAGCGGGCCAGGCCGGTGGCGACGTCCCGCCCGTGGATCTCCGTCGAGGCCGGGCCGTGCGGGGTGAGGCCGTTGCCGGACAGGGCGAGCTGCAACGGCCGTACCGACTGGCTGGGCAGCATCAGCTCGTGCTCGTGCCGCAGGTGCTGCACGATCGCGTGGTCGACGGCCTCGCCGCCCACCGGGATGCGCTCGGCGGTGACGATCGAGCCGAGGGACAGCACGGCCACCTGCGTCGCCGCGGCACCGCACACCATGATCATCGTGGCCTCGGGCTGCTCCACGGGCAGTCCGCAGCCGACGGCGGCGGCGATCAGCGTGTCGACCAGCTCCACGCGGCGGGCCCCGAGTCCGACCAGCGTCTCGATGGCGGCGCGCTGGGCGAGCGGGTCGGCGTCGTGCGGGATGCAGGCCGCGGCGCGCAGGATCGGCTTGCGGCGCAGGCTGCGGCGCATCTTGTCGCCGAGCAGGTGCCGCAGCATGCGCTGCGCCATCTCGATGTCGACGACGGTGCCGCCGGAGACCGGATGTACCACCCGGATGTAGTCCGGTGTGCGGCCCGTCATCTTCTCCGCGAGCTCGCCGACCGCGATCAGCGCGCCGGTGCGGGTGTTCACGGCGGCGGCGGACGGCTGGTCGACGACGAGCCCGGCGCCCTTGACGTAGACGCGTGTGCGGGCCGCCCCGAGATCGACGGCGAAGTGGCAGCGGCGCAACTGCTCCAGACTGGCGGTCATGGCAGGTCCTCCCGAGAGCACAGACCGTGGGAGGCCGCCAGGTGGCGGGCCTCGCATACGTGGGGCCGCCGGGCGGCGGGCCTCCCTCGCATCGTGCGCGGGAGAGGGCGGGGGCGCCTTTCGGAGGGGGCCGGGCGGGGTGCCGCCGAACGGGGGGTCCGGCCTCACCGGGCCTGGAGAGAGCGCGCGGCCTCCAGGAGCGGTGCCAGGGAGGTGACGGTGGTCTCGCAGCCCGCCTCGTCGAGCTGACGGGCGGCGGTGGTGTTGCGGGCGAGGCCGATGAAGCGCACTCCGGCCTGTTGGGCGGCGGTGAGTTCGGCGACCGTGGAGCCGATCAGTACGCCGGTCGCGGCGGCGCCGCCCAAGGAGTGCATCGCGCGCAGGAGGCAGTCGGGGTGCGGGGTCAGCAGGGCGAGGTCCTCGCCGCGGGCGTGGATGCCGGTCAGGGGGAGGCCGTAGGGCTCGAGGTAGCGGTGTACGGCCGGGGCGCCGACGTCCGTGACCACGCTGACGCGGCGGCCGGAGTCGTGCAGGGCCCGGACCAGCGGCACGGAGTTGTGGGTCGTCGGCGCGTCGGGGACCGCGCGCAGTTCGATCGCGTCGAGACGGTCGCGGAGCAGGGGGCCGAGCCGGTCCTGGGCGAAGGCCCGCAGGACGTCGAGCGGATGCACGAACGTCTCCCGTGCCGCGGCGGCGGCCAGGGGCCGGCCGGTCAGGGCGTCCTGCGGGTCGCGGTGCTCGGTGACGAGGGCGAGCAGGTCGAGTGCTGCCTCGCGGGCGGCGGTCGCCGAGAACAGGCGGGCCATGGGGCCGTCGAAGCCGAGCAGGACGGTCTCGGCCTCGCCGAGGAGACCGGACAGCGGACGTGCCGAGGGGGCCGGGACCCGCGGCATGCCGGGCAGGGCCGCCCCCTCGGGGGCCAGCTGCACCGATGCCGCCACCGACAGCCCCGGCACCGGCCACCTGCGCAGCCCGGCGTTGACCGCGCGCTGGGCCGCGCCCGCCCGGCGCAGCGGATGGCGGCGGGTGAGACGGGCCGCCTCCTCCAGCAGATGGCCGAGCAGCGGCTCGGACACCCGGGTGACCTCGGCGCGGACGAAGGCGACCGGGTCGTCCACCCGCCAGGACAGCTCGACCGCGGCGGTGAAGGCGCCCTTGCCGGAGCTCGGCAGGGAGACCCAGTGGTGGGACTGGTGGGTGGTGAGGTCCACCTCGTAGTACGTCTCGAGGCGCGGGGGCCGGTCGCCGTGCGGCTGGGCGGGGTTGAGGAGGGTGAGCGGGCCCTCGGGCTGGGTGTGGACGATGGCCGTGCGGCCCGGGGCCGGTATGCCGAGCCGGCGCAGGTCGTGCGTGATGAAGGGGCCCCGCACCAGGTCGCGGGCCTCGGGTTCGGGGTCGGCCGTGGAAGGGGACAGCGGGCAGTACCAGGCGACGGGCGGGGTGTCCGTGGCGCCGCCCCGGTAGAGGGGCTGGAAGCGCTGCGGCCCCTGCGCCGCCGAGCTGTCGGCGAACTGCTCGTAGACGTCCGGGGAGACGACCACCTGGATGTCGGCGGGCACGGGCGGTGCCTGCGGCGGCGGGGTGGGCCGGTCCCAGAACGTCACGGTCAGACGCGGCGGGTCCACCAGCCCGGTGAGCACCTCGGGCAGCCCGCGCAGGACCGCGACCAGCACGGGGAGCACGTAGGTGCCGGGTTCGGTGTGGACGACGTAGCCGTTGCCGCGGACCCTGACCTCGAACTGGGAGGCGGTGAGGGAGCCGCGGGAGAGCATCTCGTGCACCGCGTACTCGAGGGTGATGCGCGCCTCGGGGTGGCCGGTGAGGTCGTCGGCCTCGAAGAGGATCGTGGGGCGGGCGCGGTGGCCCAGCCGTCGTACCGTCTCCTCGCTCACCGTCGCGAACGTCGTGCCCGAGCCGTCGCGTTCGCCCGTCGTCTCGGCGTGGAACTCGCCGGCCGCGAGGCCCGCCCGTTCGTCGATCAGGCCCCCGACCTGTTCGAGGAACTCGCGGGTGCGGCTGCGGGTCGTGCGGGGCAGGGAGCGCAGGAGCAACTCCCGTACGCCGGGGCGGAACTCGTAGGAGCCGGGTGGGCCGGGGACGGAGGCGAGCATGCCGCTGAGGATCACCTCGGCCAGGTGCTGGGGGCGCGGGTCGCGGTCCACGGTGCGCTGGACCAGGCGCATCACCGGGACCGAGGGGACCGCCAGGGCGAGGTGCCCGGCGAGGCGGAAGGCCTCCGGGGACGCGGTCGCGCGGAAGCGCAGGACCAGGTCCTCCGGGGAGGACGAGGCGATGTCGGGGGTCGGTTCGGCGGGCGGGGCGGGGGAGGGCGGCAGCCATGCCGCCGCGCCCGGGGTGCGGGTGCCGCCCGGGTCGGCGACCAGGGCCGCCCAGTGGGCGAGCCAAGGGGCGCCCGGTTCCAGAACCGGAATGGGGAGGGCCTGGTCGGGGGGTGGTGCGGCTTCGTAGGGGGTGAAGGCGAGCGTCGCCGAGGGGGCCGCCGTGGACGAGGAGGTCAGCAGACCCGGCTCGGCGGGGAGTGCGGTGGTGGGCCAGAGGTGTTCCGGGAGGGGCTGGACCACGGCGAGCGGCAGGTGGCGGGCCCAGTGGCGCAGGGTGCGGTACCAGCGGTCGCCCGCCGCGCCCGGACGCCACTGCGGTCCCATGCAGTCGCTGACCACGAGGGTGACGGTGCGGCCGTCGTCGAGGACGGGGACGTGGCGGGCCCGGCCGTCCGGGGTCGCCGGGTGCAGGGTGACCGTACGGAAGATGCCCGACTGGGCGAGCGCGGTGTGCAGTTCGCTCACCAGGGGGCGCCAGACCGGCATGGTGGGGCCGGTGTCGTGCACGAGGTTCAGGCGCAGCCAGCGGTCGGGGGCCGGGCGCAGGACCGGGAACCACACATCGGGGTGGGCGCCGAGCCGGGCGATGCGGTCGGCCGTCGCCCGCTCGTCCAGGACCCGGACGTGCGGGGAGGGCACCTTGCGCTTCAGCGGGCGCAGGGCGCGCTGGAGCGCGAGGGGGTGGGGCAGCATCGCGGGTGCGGGGGCGAGGAGGGGGGATCCGCCGCCGCCCGGGGAGTCGTGCCGGTGGTGCGGGGAGCGTGGGGCGGGCAGGGCCAGCGGGACGCGGTCGGAGGTGTGGGGGACCGGCTCCGGCTCCGGTTGTGGGGGCGCGGGGGCGGGGGTTTCCGCCTCCGCGGGGGTGCTTCCCTCGTGTGCGGACGGGGCGTCGCCCTCGCCGGGCTCCCCCGACGGCTCCCCTTCCGGCCGGTCCGGCTCCAACTGGGCGGCCATCCACAGCAGTTCGGCCAGCTCCCGCGGCGTCGGCGGCGCACCGGCCGCGGACAGGGCCGCGGCCAGCCGGGCGACCGGGGACGGCCCGGGGCCGTGGTCAGAAGCCATCGCCGTCGGCCGTCGCGCTGAGGTACGGCATCAGCTGCTCGGCGAGGTCGTCCCGGGACTCGGCGTCGAGGCCCGCGACTCCCGTGAGGTAAAGGGCGTTCAGCAGCTGGTCGGTGGCGAGTTCGCCGCCGCTCGCCCGCTCCAGGAAGCGGTTGATCAGCCGGTCCGCGTGACCGTCCGGGGTGTCGAGGTGGGCGCGGACGATGTCGGTGAGCTGGTCCCGGTCGGGGCGGCGCAGCTTCAGCCGGACGCAGCGGCGCAGGAAGGCGGGCGGGAACTCACGTTCGCCGTTGCTGGTCAGCACGACGAACGGGAAGGCCCTGCAGCGGACCCGGCCGCGGTGGACGGTGACCGGGGTGTCCGTGCCGTCCGCGAGGACCTCGGCCGCGCCGTCGCCGAAGTGGCGGGCGGCACGGACCAGTTCCGGGATCTCGTACTGGCCCTCCTCCAGC
Organism: Streptomyces sp. NPDC050164; assembly: GCF_044459945.1. Taxonomy (NCBI): domain Bacteria; kingdom Bacillati; phylum Actinomycetota; class Actinomycetes; order Kitasatosporales; family Streptomycetaceae; genus Streptomyces; species Streptomyces sp. NPDC050164. Next base: position 46,704 of record NZ_JBITJK010000040.1, on the reverse strand, counting down.
ACGTTCAGCAGGTCGTTCGGCAGGTCGAGGTCGCTCTTGTCGATCTCGTCGACGAGCAGGGCGCGGGGCCGGTCGTAGGGGAGCAGGGCCGTGCCGAGCGGGCCGAGGCGGAGGTGGTCCTCGACGTCACCGGCGGCACGGCCGGGCCCGTCCTGCCGCTCCCTGGCCGCGTACAGCCGGGACAGCGGGTCGTACTGGTAGAGGCCGTCGGCGAGGGTGCTGCGGCTGGTGATGTTCCAGCGCAGGACCGGGCCGAGGCGCAGCTCGCGCGCCACCGCGTAGGCGAGCGAGGACTTGCCGGTGCCGGGCGGGCCGGTGACGAGCAGGGGGCGGCGCAGGCAGAGCGCGGCGTTGACGAGCCGGACGCTCTCCGCGGTGGCCACGTAGGACTTCGCCCGGTGCACGCGGTCGGGCGAGACGGCCGTCGCGTCGTCGCTGTCGTGGGGCGGCGGCAGCGCGGGCCCGCCGTCGAAGGCACGCCAGGGCGGTGGGGCGGGGAGGTGGTCGATGCCGTCGTGCGGCTCGTTCCTGCCGGTGTAGACGGACCAGTGCGGCATGGGGGATGGTCTCCGCTCTCCGTTTTCGAGCTGGTGTTTCTCAAGGGCGCCGGGCCGTGCCCGCGGTGGGTCAGGCCACCGGGGTCCGGGCGTGGGCCGCGGCGACGGCGTGCGGGTCGGTGAAGAGGCGCGGGTCGTCCCACAGCAGCTGGATGCCGTGGGCCCAGTGGTCCTCCTCGGCGTCGGCCTCCTCGCGCAGGGCCAGGATCCGGCGGGGGAGTTCGGCGGGCGGTACGGCCGTGAGGCAGGCGTCGAGCGCGTCGAGGAAGGCCTTGCCGGTGCAGCCGTCCGCTCCGGAGCAGTCCTCCTGCCCCGAGCCGCAGCCGTCACGCGACCACACGATCACCGGGGCCGGCGCGGTGAGCGAGATGTCGAACTGCGGCCGGGTGCGGGAGGCGGCCGGGGCGGTGCCGAACCCGGCGAGGCAGGCGTCGGGCCGTCGCAGCCGCATCCGCAGCCGCCCGGGCTCCTTTGGCCCGCCGCACTCCACGCGGTGCATCCGCGCGCCCGGCAAGGAGTCCAGGCGCTTCCAGGCCCGGGTCAGGACATGCCGGGTGCTGGCCTTGCGCCGGGCGTGGTCGGTGACGACCAGCGGGTAGACGCAGCCGAGCGGCGTGGCGTCGTCGGGGGCGCTCTCCCAGCGGTCGACGGGCCAGTCCAGCCAGTCCCGGGGCAGCGCGAAGGCGACCAACTCGTCGGCGCCGGGCGTCAGATACCGGAAGGCCGCCTCGATACGGTCCTGGACGTACGCGCGCAGCCGGTGCTGCTCGACCGTGCCGGAGTCCACCGGGTGCCGCCGCCCCTCGCTGTACGCGGACACCTCGACGCGGACCAGGCCGTCGCCCGCGCCGCTGTGCCCGAGCTCGACGAGGATGGGCGACCAGTCGGGCGCCGACGGCTCCACGGCCGGGGTGTGCAGCAGGGCCTGAAGGCGGTCGGCGAACCGGGACACCGTCCGCGCGGCGCCCGGGCCGTCCAGTTCGCACAGCACGAACAGGGCCGCCGACCACAGCGAGTCGAACCCCTCCTCGGGCGGCGGCGGATCGAACGGGTCGGCCGCCGCGGTGTAGAGCCGTACCGGGTCGCAGTCCACGCCGGCGCGGGCCGCCTTCTCGACCAGGGCACGCAGCCGGGCCCGGTCGGCGGTGGTGTGGTCCGAGGTGGGGACCAGGCTCTGGAGGGCGGGCCAGTAGCGGGCCATGACCTCGGTGGGCATCATCCGGCCGGTGCGCACGTCCCGGGTGCCGGCCGCCGCCGTGGCCATGCCGACGACTTCGCCGGTGTCGGCCAGGGTGACGGCGGCCCCGCTGAAGCCGGGGGCCAGGGGCTGGCCGCCCGGGTGCCAGGCCTCCAGCTGGATCCACTCCCGTTTGATCAACTGGGGTGCGGTGACGCGGTATTCGGCGAGGGTGCCCTCGTCGAAGCCGGCCGGGAAGCCGTAGACGACGAGCTTGCGCGGTGTGGTGCCGTGCGCGGCGTCGACCGGGGCCAGCGCGGCCGGGGCGATGGGCACCTCCCGGTCGAGTTCCAGCACGGCGAGGTCGCCGAGGTCCGTGCTGGAGCCGGTCCAGCCGCCGTGGGCCACCACCCGGGCGGGCACGGGCGGGGAGCCGGGCCGCTCCGTGAAGGTCACGGCCAGGCCTTCGCCGTCGCCCACGACGTGGGCGCACGTCAGCACCGTGCCGGGTGCGACCAGGAACCCCGCTCCGGCCACCCGGCCCCGTAACTCGATCCGGGCGTGCCACTCGGCGCTGTTCAGGGCGCTCACCACTGCGCTGTCCACGGCGCTGTTCATGACGCGGCGCCGGCCTCCGGGGCGGACGGGGCCACCGGCGTGGACGGTGCTTCCGGCGCGGACGGCGACCATGACAGTTTCACCACCAGATGGCCCTCGGCGGTGCCCTTGGCGATGAACGCGCCCGTCTCCGCGGACAGTTTCACCCCGAACTCGATCTCCACGCCGTCGGGCTTCAGCGAGCCGTCCCGGAACACCCGCAGCGCGGACTCCGCCGCCGAGCGCACCCCGTCCAGGGCGCCCTCGAAGGTGCGGGTCGCCTGGACCGTACCGTCGCCGCGGGAGACCAGGCGGGAGCCGGACCGCTCCTCCACCGCCTCGACCGCGACCACGGCACCGTCACCGGTCCTGAATTCGACCAACCCGTCCACGACACCCCCGTCGTCCCACTGCACTGAGCATTTCCGTTGTTACGGAAGGTACTTGATGTCGCGTGGGGCATCCACCGCACTCACGGTCCCACCGTCCCCCGGATCACCCCCAGCTCCACCAGATCCTGCGGCCGGATGCGGAGCTGGTCCGCCGTCGCCTCCACCTCGCGCGGCGGCCGCTTGAGGATGGCCGCCGCGAGCTCCGGCGCGATCACCGAGAAGTAACTGTCCGGGGTGGCCCAGGTGTTGCCGGGCGCGGCCAGCGCCAGCGCCCCGCCGGACCCGCCCTCACCGATCACCAGAGTGGTCACCGGGGTGCGGGCGCCCGCCACGGCCCCGAACAGGTCCGCGATCGCGGCGCCCGCGCCCTGCCGCTCCGCCTCCGCGTCGCTGGCGGCGCCCGGGGTGTCCACGAGGGTCAGCACAGGGATGCCCAGCCGGTCCGCGAGGCGGATCAGACGGGCGGCGGTGCGGTAGCCGGCGGGGCGGGTCGCGGTCCCGGTCTGCGCGGCGTACGCGACTGTACGGCCCTCGTGCGTGCCGAAGCCGCACAGCATGCCGTCCGGGTCCGTGCCGCCGCAGCGGTCGCCGCTGATCGCGGCCCGGTCGGAGAAGTAGGCGTCCAAGTAGGCGGCGGCGCGCGGGCGTCGGGGTGAGCGGGCGCGCCGTACGGCGTCCCACCCGGTGGCGGGCAGGCCCGCGTCGGCGCCGAGCGGTTCGGGCGGCGGGGCCGGCGTGGTGGACGGGCACGTCAGCAGTCGCAGCCACCGGCCCAGCGTCTCCCGCAGCTCCTCCGGCCGTACGACCGCGTCCGCCGCCCCCGCCGCGACCTGCGCCTCGGCCGTGTACGCCGCCGGGTCCGCGTCCGCCGGCCGCACCCGGGAGCCGGCGAAGCCGACCTGGGCCCCGGGCAGCGCGAGGACCACGTCGGCGCCCGCGCCCAGGGTGGCCCAGCCGCCCCCGGTGGTCGGATCGCGCAGCACGGCGATCTGCGCGAGCCCCGCCTCCCTGGTGAGCGCCGACTCGCGGGCCACGCGCTGGAGTTGGCCCAGGGCGAGCATGCCCTCCTGCATCCGGCTGCCACCGGTGGCGACCAGCGGCACGACCGGGAGGCGGTGCTCACGGGCGTAGGTGTACGCCGCCTCCAGCCGGTCGCCGGTGCGCTCCCCCAGGGAGCCGCCGAGGAAGCCGAACTCGAACGCGATCAGCACGGCCCGGGTGCCGCCGACCCGGGCGGTGCCGCAGACCACCGACTCCTGCTCGCCGGTGCGTTCGGCGGCACGGGCGCGGGCGGCGTCGTAGCCGGGCCAGGCGAGCGGGCCGTCCGGCCTGGGCTCCCTTATGGAGATGGGCAGTTCGGCGAAGGTGGAGTCGTCGGCGAGGGCGTCGACGACCGCGCGGGCACTGAGGCGCTCAGTCATGGGGCAGCGCCCGCTTCATGATCTTCCCCATGTCGTTGCGGGGCAGGGCGTCGAGGTGGTGGACGACCCGTGGGCGCTTGTGCGGGGCGAGACGCCTGGCCACGTGATCCGCCAACTCCTCCAGCGACGGCGGTGACTGGGGCTGCGCCGGGACGATCCACGCCACGATCCGCTCGCCGAGGTCGGGGTCCGGCTCCCCGGTGACGGCGGCCTCCCGCACCCCCGGGTGTTCCAGGAGCGCGTTCTCGATCTCACCCGCCCCGATCTTGTAACCGCCGCTCTTGATCAGGTCGGTGGCCTTGCGGCCGACGATCCGGACATAGCCGTCGGGGTCGCGCACCGCCATGTCGCCGGTGCGGAACCAGCCGTCGGCGGTGAAGGCGGCGGCGGTCGCGTCGGGCCGGTTCAGGTACTCGGTGAACAGGTTCGGGCCGCGCACCTGGATCTCGCCGACGGTCTCACCGTCCAACGCGGTGACCTCCGAGCCGTCCTCCTCGACGAGCCGCAGCTCCACGCCCGGCAGCGGCACACCGACCGTGCCCGGGCGGGCCTCGCCGTCGGCCCGGACGCTGGTGTTCATCAGCGTCTCCGTCATGCCGTACCGCTCGATCACCCGCCGCCCGGTCGCGGTCGCGATCCTGCCGTGGTCGTGCACGGGCAGCGCGGCGGAACCGGACACCAGCAGCCGCGCCCCGGCCAGCGCCTTCACCAGCTCGGGGTCGCCGGTCACCGCCTCCGCGATCCTGTGGTACATCGTCGGCACACCGAACAGCATGGTCGCCCCGGCGTTCAGCTCCCGGGCGACGCCCTGCGTCGTGAAACGGCCCAGGTGCCGCACCGAGCCGCCGCGCCGCAGCGGGCCGAGGGTGCCCAGGACCAGGCCGTGCACATGGAACAGCGGCAGTCCGTGGACGAGTACGTCGTCGCCGGTCCACTGCCACGCGTCGGCCAGCGCGTCCAGGGTCGAGGCGATCGCCCGGCGCGGGATGACCGCGCCCTTGGGCGGGCCGGTGGTGCCGGAGGTGTAGACGATCAGCGCCGGGTCCTCGTCGTCCGCGTGGTCCTCGGGGACCGGGCCGGTGCCGTGCACGTCGACGTCCAGGCGGGCAAGGTCCCGTACGGGGGCGGGGAGTTGGTCGTCCGGGGCCGTGAGCACCAGGTCGGGCGCGCTGTCGGACAGGATGTGCCCGAGTTCCTTCTCGCCCGACTTCGGGTTGAGCGGCACGGCGGGCACGCCGGCCAGCAGCGCGGCGACGACGGCGACGGCGGTCTCCATGGTGGGCGTCGCCCAGACGGCGACCCGGCGGGCCTCCTGGATGCGTCCGGCCGTCGCACCGGCCGCGGCGGCGAGCTGCGCGTAGGTCAGGGAGCGCTCGCCGAACCGGAGGGCGGAGCGGTCGGCCGGGGCGCCGGCCGGGGCTTCGGTCAGGGCCGGGAAGAGAGGGGTCACGCGTCACATCTCCTTAGCTGTTTTCCTGTCGGACCGGTCAGCGGCCGGCTATCCCCAGCCGGGGACGACCATCACCAGCCAGGCCGCCGCCGGTACGACCGCCACCACGATCCCTCCGTACACCATCAACTGCCGGAAGAAACGCTCGCGGTCGACGTCCGGGGCGGCGGCGAGGACCAGTGCGCCGTTCGTGGAGAACGGGCTCACGTCCACGACCGTCGCCGATACGGCCAGTGCGGCGACCATGCCGATGGCCCCGATCTCGCCCCGTTCCAGGAACGGCACGGCCAGGGGGATCAGCGCGCCCATGATTCCCACGGAGGAGGCGAAGGCCGAGACGAGGGCGCCGATGTAGCAGAGCAGGACTGCGGCGAGCAGGGGGACGCCGATGTTGCCTACGCCCTCGCCTGCCCAGGTGATGGTGCCCATCTCGTCGAGGACGCCTACGTAGGTGAGGACGCCGCAGATGAGGAGGACTGTCGGCCAGGCGATTTCGCCCACTGCCTTTCGGCTGTCTTCCGGCCAGGCGGTGCTGAGGATGACGGCGAGGGTGATGGCGGTGAGGCCGGCGTCGAGGTCGAAGACGAGGACGGCGACTACCAGAGCCAGGAGGGAGGTGAGGGTGGCAACGCGGGACGGAGTGAGGCTGGTCGTTTCCGGGCTCGGCGTGCCGGTTGCCGAGGTCGGGTCGGGCCGCAGCTCGGCGGGGCGAGGTGCCGCTCTCTGTGGGACGGGCGCCGCCCCAGCGGCACGATCGCCCACAGTTATGTCTCCCCGCAGTTTCAGGCCACCGCACACCACGAACACCACCCCCGCGATCACCAAGTTCGCGGCGAGGGACGACAGGAACAAGACCACCTCGTTGCCGGGGAGCCTCTCGCGTTCCACGATGCCGTTGACGATCGAGCCGTAGATGCTGATGGGGGAGAAGCCGCCGGCCTGGGCGCCGTGGACCACCATCGCGCCCATCAGCAGCGGGCTGATCCCGTACCGGGCGGCGAAGCTCAGCGCGATCGGGGCGACGATCGCCACCGCGGCCGGGCTGACCGCGCCGATCGCCGTGAGCGCGCCGGTCAGCGCGAACATCACCCACGGGATGAGCGACACCCGCCCCCGCACGAGCCGGACGGCGGCGTGCACCAGCCAGTCGGTGGTGCCGTTGGCGCGGGCGATCGCGAAGAGGTACGTGACGCCGACCAGGACGACGAACAGGTCGCCGGGGAAGCCGGCGAAGATGCCGTCCGCGTCGAGACCGGCGACGAGCCCACCCACCCCGAAGGCGGCGGCGAAGGCGAGCGCGCCCATGTTGACGGAACGGGTGGTGGCGATGACGAACACCACGACGAGGACGAGGATCGAGATGAGTTCGGGGGACATACGGGCTCCCGTCTTTGGGCCCCGGAGCGGCTGGGAACACCCAGAAGAGTGGCCGAGTGGCTGAGCCACTTGAGTGCGTTGGCTGAACAGCGTGGGTGCGGCCCGGGTGTCCGTCAAGGGGTCGCGCGAGAATTGGTTCAGCCACTCGGCCAGTGAGGGGCGCCGGTGTTACGCTCCCCGCGAGAGGGGGACCCCGTGACCGACGCCCTGCGCCCCATGACGAAGCAGCGCCTCTACGAACAGGTGCTGGAGCGGCTGCGTCAGTACGTCGCCGAGGGGGGCCTGCGCGCCGGCGACCGGCTGCCGCCCGAGCGGGATCTGGCCCAGCGCCTCGGGGTGAGCCGCGCCTCGGTGAAGCAGGCGATCGTGGTGCTGGAGGTCCAGGGCCTGGTGGAGGCCCGGCACGGCGGGGGCACGTACCTCGTGCGGGACAGCCTGGACACCGAACCGGTCGAGCGGATGGTGGAACGCCGCCGGCGCCTGCCCGACGTACTGGAGGCGCGGGAGGCGCTGGAGACGAAGCTCGCCGAACTGGCCGCGGAGCGGCGCTCGGAGGAGGACCTGGCCGCGATGCGCTCGGCGCTCGCGCACATGTCGGAGGAGATCGCGGCGGGCGGTCACGGCGTCGAGGGCGACCGGCTGTTCCACGCGGCCGTGACGGCGGCGGCCCACAGCGCTCTGCTCGCGGAGTTCATGCGCTCCATCGCCGAGCAGATCGCCGAGAGCCGCACCGAGTCCCTCCGCCAGCCGGGCCGCCCGTCCCGCTCCCTCTCCCAGCACCAGGCCATCCTCGACGCGATCGCCGCACAGCAGCCCCGCCAGGCGGCCACGGCGATGCGGCGCCACGTCCGTACGGTGGCGAAGGTGCGGTTGCTGGACTGGGAACCGGAGGAGTCCTAGGGGGTGTCCGCAAAGTCCCGCCTGCCCCGCGACGCCCGGCACGCTCCGCCAAGCTCTTCGAGCAGGGGGGACCCCCAGAGCACGCACCGAACGCCGCGGGGCCCGCCCTCCGGGCGGACGACGGGACTTTGCGGACACCCCCTAGCGGCCCGCGCGCTCTCCCCTCTCCACGACGTCCGCCACCACACAGCTGACGTTGTCCGGCCCGCCGGCCTCGTTCGCCGCCGTGACCAGGGCCTGAACCGTTTCGTCAGGGGCGGTGGGCGAGGTGAGGAGCTCCCGGATCCGGTCCTCGGGGACGACGCCCGACAGGCCGTCGGAGCACAGCAGGTAGCGGCCGCCCGGGTGGGCGTCGTGCAGGCGGAGGTCCGGGATCGTGGTGGCGCCGTCGCCCGTCAGGGCCTTCAGGAGGAAGGATCGCTGGGGGTGGGAGGTGGCCTCCTCGGGCGTCAGGCGCCCCTCGTCGATCATCGACTGGACGACCGTGTGGTCGTGGGTGATGAGGAACAGTTCGTCGTCGCGCAGCAGGTAGACGCGGGAGTCACCGATGTGCACCAGGGCCAGCCGTGAGCCCGTCCACAGCAGGGCGGTCAGGGTCGTGCCGATGTCGTCGGCGCCGTCGGCCACATCGCGGACGGCCTGCGCCGCGCCCCGTACCGCGTCCTCCAGGAGGTTGAGGACCCCGCCGGCCGGGATCTCGTCCGAGTCCAGGAAACGCAGTGCCTCCACGGCGGCGCTGCTCGCGGGGGCGCCCGCCGGCCCGAAGCCGTCGGCGACGGCGAGCAGCCGGGTGCCCGCGTAGGCCGTGTCCTGGTTGGCGGGGCGGACGCGACCGGTGTCCGAGTGGGCGGAGTAACGCAGTTCCAGCATGGCGGTGTCCTTTCCGGACTCTCGTGATTCCGCTGTCAGGTGATCGACCAGGAACGCGGCGAGATCCCGCCGTACCGCCGTCTCCGCCTCGACCCGCGCCCAGTAGGCGCGGATCTCCCGGGCGGCGGCCGTGGAGTCGCGGTCGTAGAGCCGGCACACCTGGCGGATCTCGGCCAGCGGCATGCCCAGCCGCCGCAGCCACGCCACCAGTCGAGCCTGCTCCAACTGCCCGACGGCGTAGTACCGGTATCCGGTGTCCGGGTCCACCCGGGCGGGCCGCAGCAGGTCCAGCTCGTCGTACAGGCGCAGTGCCTTCGGTGAGAGCCGGCCCGCCTTCGCGAACGCGCCGATCGTCAGCATGCCCATGCGATCTCCATGAGATTCCCCTGCGCTCCGCGCGTTCCTCGCGCTTGCCTGGTTCCGCCACCGATGCTGGGGCTTCACCAAAGGTGAAGGTCAAACAGGGTGTCGCGGTTCCGGGCGGGATTGTTAGCCTGCGCCGGAATCGAATCGATCGTTCGTCCGAGGATGGAGTCGCCGTGGCCGGCACCCCGCGCATAGCGCTCGTCACCTACGACCCCGGTGGCGTGGAGAGCAAGGACCGGGATCTGCCGGTGCTGGTGGGGGCGCTGCGAGAGGCCGGGGCCGAGGCCGCCGCCGTCCACTGGGACGACCCGTCGGTCGACTGGGCCGGCTTCGACCTGGCCCTCATACGCTCCACCTGGGACTACAGCTGGCGGGCCGAGGAGTTCGCGGCGTGGGCCGAGCGGTGCGGGAAGGCCACGCGGCTGGCCAACCCGGTGGACATCGTGCGGTGGAACGCCGACAAGAGGTACCTGGGGCAGCTCGCGGAGGCCGGTGTGCCCGCCGTGCCGACCCGCTACTTCGCGCCCGGCGATCCCGTCGAGCTTCCCGACGACCGCGAGTACGTCGTGAAGCCCACCTCCGGGGCAGGGGCCCGGTACGCCGCCCGCTACCCGGCCGGGGAGCGGGACGCCGCCGTACGCCAGGTCGAGCGGATGCACGCCGAGGGCTTCACCGTCATGCTCCAGCCCTACCTGACCAGCATCGACACGCACGGCGAGCGGGCCCTCCAGTTCTTCGGCGGACGCCTCCTGCACGCCAGCCGCAAGGGCGCGGTCCTCGCCCCGGACACACCGTACGACACCGAGAAGGTCGCCCACCCCGACCTCCGGCCCTGGGAGCCGACCGCCGCCGAACTCGACGTCGCCGAGCGGGCACTGGCCGCCGTACCCGGGCAGCCGGAGCTGCTGTACGCGCGCGTGGACCTCGTCACCGGGCCGGACGGGGAGCCATGTGTGATGGAACTGGAGCTGATCGAACCGAACCTGTTCCTGTGGCTGCACCCGGAGTCCGTGCCGCGGGTGGTCGAGGCGGTCCTGGCCGCGGCCGGCTGACCACGACGGGCGCTGCCGGCGCAGCGTCGGGCCCGATACGGAGCATGCGATTCCCCCTGGTGTTCCTGGGCTTTTGCGGCTGAACGAAAGACCCTGGATGCTCACGCTCGCCTCGGACAAGCTCAAGGAGCGAAGGGGCGCGAGGAATCGCGCCACGACTCGGGGGAGTGCGTACCACCATGAGGCGAGCGATCAATTCCGCATGCACGGCCACGGTGATCGTCACGTTGGCTGTGGCCGGCTGCACCACGACCACGAACGAGCAGTCGGACTCCGCACGGACGCAGCAGGGCGCCGCGGCCGAGGGCGCCGCGGGCCCGGTACGGGAGCTGACCGACGCCGAGGTGATCCTGATCGAGCGAGCCGAGCAGCTGCTGGTCAGGAAATGCGTGGAGAAGGAAGGCTTCAGATACTGGCTGACGCCGGTGACGAGCGTCGAGGAACGGCAGAGCCGGGGCTTTGTACTGAGCGACGTCGACTGGGCGCGCACATACGGTTATGGCGGACAGCTCGAGAAGAAGGCCGAGAAGATCCGCCGGAGCGATCCGAACCACGCGTACGCCAATTCCCTCCCGGAGGCGGAACGCATTCGCTACTCCAAGACCGTCAGCGGCGATCCTTCGAAGGGCATGCTGTCGGTCGAACTGCCCGCGGGCGGTACCGTTCAGACTCCTCGCGACGGCTGCTGGGCCGACACCAGGGAGCGACTCTACGGTGATCGCGCGACCTGGTTCCGCGTCAAGAAGATCGCCACGAGTCTGACTCCGCTGTACGTACCGGATCTCGTCAAGGACAAGCGCCTGGTGAACGCCGTCAAGGCGTGGGCCCGGTGTATGCGTGCGGAGGGCCACGACTACGCCGACCCGAACGAGCTCCGCGACAAGCGGTACGTCGTCACCGAGGGGCTGAGCCCCGCGCGAGCACACGCCACCGAGGTGGAGCTGGCTGTCGCCGAAGCCACGTGCGCCGTGAAGACTTCCCTGGCCACGACGGCACGCTCCCTCGAACGCGAATACCGCACCAGGAAACTCGGGCGGTACAGCGACGACATCGCCCAGTACCAGCGCATGAGGCTGGACGCACTGGCCAGGGCCAAGGACGTCATCGACTCGCAGGTCTGACGCCTCACCGATTTCCGCAGCATCGCAGCTACGGGATGTCTCACAGAACCCCATGAAAGAAGGAGTGACGCATCATGCGTAAAATCCCTGCCGTTCTGGCGGCTCTCGCCTTCGCCGGCCTCGGGGCATTCGTCCCTGCGACAACCGCGCAGGCGGCCGTGAGCTGCAGTGACAACTACACGAATGCGCGGTCCGGGTACATGTACGCCTACAAGCACGCGTACTGCGAGTCGCACATCGGCAACTCCGACAGCTGGGACTCGGACTGGGGCAACAGCTCCGGACCCTTCCAGGGCGGTGACACCAACGAGGCGTCATCGATCCTGAACAAGGGGAGCAGCTACGAAGTCCAGTTCTTCAACGGGACCGGTCAGGACTGGGCGGGTGGGCACATCTGCCTGTCGAGGGACGAGTCCTACGCCTCCAACCTCGAAGACGACGAGTTCCACAACGGTGTGGACGCGAACGACGAAATCAGCTCTCACCGCTGGGTGAACCCCAACTCCAACAACTGCGACCAGTGGGCGACGTGACCTTCCAGCCGCGCAGCTGAGTTGGCGCACCCCGCCATGGCCCACCGGTCAGTCACCGGTGGGCCATGGCGCCCCGGACACCCGGTGCCGCCCGGCCTCGTCCCGGCACCCGGCCACGCGACGCCCCGCTTCCCGACGCGACGTCCCGCTTTCCCGACGGCACAAGGAGCGATTCACCATGCGCAAGATGCTGACCGCGGCCGCGACTCTCGCTCTCGCGGCGTCCGGTGTGCTCATCCCCGCGACCAGCGCTCAGGCGTCCACGGCCTGTGACCGTTTCTGGAGCGGGGCGTTGCCCGGTTACGTCTACGCGTTCGGCAACACCGATTGTGGGGGCTACTTCGGCCGAGCCGGCAGCCACGACGCCGACTGGGGCGACAACGCCGGCGCCTTCCGAGGCGGGGACGACAACGCGGCGACCTCCGTCCTGAGCAAGGATTCCGCAGGCCTCGCCGTCATGTTCCACGAGCGCCCCGGCTACGACGGCGGCCATCTCTGCCTGGAGCCGTCCGAGGCCTATGCGGACAACCTCGCCGGGAAAACGTTCAGCAATGGCGCCGCCGCGAACGACAACATCAGCTCCCACCGCTGGGTGCCGAGTTCGGCGTGCGGCACCTTTCTCGACTAGGAGTTCCCGATGCCCATCGACATCCGGCCCAGATCGGCCTGGGCCCCGTATGCCGCCACCACCGTGACGGGAGGCCTGCTCATCTCCCAGAAGGCATGGGCGGATTTCCACGGCGACTACACGAAGGCGACCCAGGAGCTGATCGACGAGGTAGGAGCCGCACCGAAACCGACGCCCCATCGTGAGTGGTCCCCCTGGAAAGGGGGAGCGTTCATTCACCACCGCGGCGGCGGCTCCTCCGGTCTCGACACCGAGGAGAAATGCGCCAAGGACGTGGCCGACGCCTGGTCGGACATGCACGGCAAGGCCGACGAGGACATCGGCTACAACTACTTCGTCTGCCCGCACGGAAAGATATACGAGGGACGCGGCCTCGAACGGGGAGAGGCCAACGGAGGCGACGCCCCCGCCCAGGGAAACGTGCCCAAAGGGCACATCTGGGTAGCGGAGCACGGTGCGGTCGGCCGGAACGCCGCCTTCTACTCCATCTGCGGTCTCCTCCGCTCCGAGGACGAGCCGACATCCGCGATGCGAACCTCGATCAAGAGCCTGATCGCGCATCTGCGGTCGGAGGTTCCGGCCGGCAGAAAGGCCGGCCCCAACATGTTCCCGCACTCCAAGGGATACGGCACGGAATGCCCCGGCAACCTCCTGCCCTATGCGCACACCGGCTCCCTGATGGATCCAGGAGTTCCCGCCACGAGTACGCCGAAGCAGCTTCAGATCATCTCGCGTGCGCAGTGGGGAGCACGTCCGCCCCGCAGTGAGGTGAAGGTCCCGCTCTCGCAGCGCACCGCCTTCACCGTCCACTATTCCGCGGGGCCGGCCGGCCAGTCACCCAGGGCGATCCAGAACTACCACATGGATTCCAACGGCTGGTGGGACATCGGCTACAACTTCCTCGTCGACAGGCAGGGCCGCATCTTCGAAGGGCGCGGCTGGGCCAACGAGGGCGCGCACGCGAAGGGTTACAACACCACCCACTTCGGGGTCTGTTTCATCGGCCGGGACGGCGATGCCACCACGGCGGCGAAGAACTCCATTCGGAGCCTCTTCTTCGCCGCCCGGGAGAAGACCGGCAAGCCACTCACCTCGACCTATCACGGCGCGCTCGACTCCACCCAGTGCCCGGGCGCGGCGCTCCGCGCCTGGACACAGAACGGGTTGCCGGGAACCACGTATCCCATCGTGGGCGGTGAACCGGTCTACGACGGCGATCCCCCGGACGACGGCTCCAGCGGGGGGCTGACCACCGTGCGGTCCATCGCCGCGCAGCAACGAGCCGTCAACGGGCTCGGTCACAGCCCGCCCCTGACCGTGGACGGCCTCTTCGGCCCGCTCACCGACGCCGGTGTGCGCTGGCTGCAGGGCAAGGTCGGCGTGGCCGCCGACGGCCTGTGGGGGCCGCGGACCGAGGCGGCGTACGTGGCCTACCTCGGTGCGGGCGGCGGCGGCGGGCTGGCCACGATCCGTTCCATCGCCTCCCAGCAGCACGCGGTGAACGGGCTCGGCTACACTCCGCCCCTCGACGTGGACGGCGAGTTCGGTTCGCTCACCGACGCCGGTGTGCGCTGGCTGCAGGGCAAGGTCGGCACCAAGGCCGACGGGCTGTGGGGATCCGACACCGAAGCGGCCTACGTGGCCCACACCGGGGGCTCGGGGCACACGGGCGGTGGGCTCACCACCGTACGCTCGGTCGCCTCCCAGCAGCACGCCGTGAACGGACTCGGCCACACCCCGCCCCTCGACGTGGACGGCGTCTACGGCCCCCGCACCGAAGCCGGAGTCCGCTGGCTGCAGGGCAAGGTCGGAGTCGAGGCGGACGGGCTCTGGGGGCCGGCCACCGAGGCGGCGTACGGCAGCTATGCCGATGGTGAACAGCTCGACGTGGACGGGAACTTCGGGCCCGCCACCATCGCCGCGACGCAGCGGGCGATCGGCGTCACCGCCGACGGCGCCTGGGGACCCGGGTCCAAGCGCGCCCTGCAACAGCACCTCAACACCTGGGCCGGCACCGCCCTGATCGAGGACGGCGACATCGGTCCGGACACGGTGAAGGCGCTTCAGGGCCACCTCAACAAGATGATCGCCGCCGGTCTGATCATGGACGGCCACTGGGGTACCGCCACCACCAAGGCGCTCCAGACCGCCCTCAACCAGGGGAGGTTCTGACCGCGGGCCGGAGCGCCTCAGCCCTGACCGCCGGTGACGGCCACCCGCTGCAACAGCCCCCACGTGAACTCCGCGACGACCTCCCACCGCACACCCTGCGCGTCCGGCGCGGTGAACGCCAGTCCCCAGCGGGTCGGGGCCGAGCCCTCCAGGGGACGGGCGGGGGCGAAGGCGCGGGCCGCCTCGTCGACCGTGCAGGACCAGGGGGTGAGGTCCTCGAGCGTGCGCAGGCCGGGTCCCTCGGCGCCCTGGGCACGGACCAGCCACTCGTTCCACACCGCGCCGTTAGGGGCGGTCAGGACCTCGAAGCGCAGGCCGGGCCAGAGGGAGACGGGCCAGAGCCAGGCCTCGCAGTCCAGGTCGCCGATCCGGCGGGCGGTACGGGACTCGGGTTCGCCCAGCACCGATCGGTAGCGTGACAGGGGTGCCCGGGACCGCGGGGAGCGGACCATCGCCTGCCAGCGCTTGTTGGCCTCGCGCATGTCCGCGAGGGACACCCCCAGCTCGTGGCGGGCGTCCTCCACCAGCTCGGGGTTGTGGTCGGCCATGCGGCGCAGCAGCACCAGCTGGAAATCGAGTGGTGTGAAGGGGCTAGCGGGGCGCTTTCCGGAGGGCATGGGAACCATCGTCGCCCACCGGCGCGGTGCCCGGGCGGCGGCCGTCCGGGAGGAAGAGGACCGAGTTGACGTAGCGCGGGCCCCGCAGGGCGTTGTGCGGCAGGACGCGGCGCAGCAGGCCGTGCGAGACGACGTAGGAGGCGTCCGCCTGGTGGTCCTCCAGGGGGAACTTCGCCAGCGGCACCCACCTGTCGCCGGGCAGCACCCAGCCCTCGTAGCCCAGCAGGGACAGGTACGTCACCACCGGGCTGATCGGCTGGATGCGGGACTCCAGCTCCACGAACAGGGCCGGGCGGTCGCGGGCCAGCAGGCCCGTCGCGCCCCGCAGGACCGCCGGCTCGTTGCCGTCCACGTCGATCTTGATGAAGCCGACGTTCCGCAGGCCCAGCTCGTCCAGTGTGACGCACGGGACGTCCAGCGCCCGGCCGTGGATGTCACGCCGCACCAGCGACGACACGCCCCGGTCGCCCGAGTCGTCCGACGGCAGCCACAGGCGGGCGATGCCCGGGCGGTCCGAGGCCGCGGCACGGATCACCCGAACGTTCGGCGGGACGGCGGCGGCCAGCAGGCGGGCCAGATGGGGCACCGGTTCGATCGTCACGACGTGCTCGGCCAGGCCGGACAGCCGGTGCGTCCACGGCCCGTACCAGCCGCCGACGTCCACCGCCGTGCCGCAGTCCGGCGGGCACAGCTCGGCGAGCCGGGCCAGCTCCGGTTCGAACCGGGGATAGAGCGCCCGGGCCGTCGCGGCCACCAGGCGGGTGGGCAGGAAGGGAGCGAGGCGGGCTGCCAGGCTGGTCATGGGGCCATCCTCTGGAGAAGTTCCTCGTGCTCGTCGTCCGAGACCTGCTCACCCGAGGCCGGCAACAGCTGCGGAATGCCGTCGACGATCGGATAGCGGCGGCGCAGCCGCGGGTTGTACAGCGCCTCCTCCTGCTCGGCCTCCTCGGCCAGCAGATGCAGCGGGCCCTTGTCGAGCGGGCACGCCAGGATCTTCAGCAGCGGGTCGTCGGGCTTCATGGGGATGCCAACTCCTTGGCTGATGCGGGGGGTTGGGGAGCGGGGTCGTGCTTCGGCATGGTCAGCAGCACGGCGACCGCCAGGGCCGTGCCCGCCACCCGCAGCGCGAGCCGCAGCGGCTCGTCCGGCAGGGCCTCGCCGAACGACAACGTGCCGAGCACCGCCGTGAACAGGGACGTCACGGTCGTGCACACCGGCACGATCAGCGAGGCCCGGCAGCGCTGGAGCGCCGCCTGCGACATCACCAGGCCGAACGCGCCGGTGAACAGCAGCAGATACGGATACGGGGAGCTCAGCAGGTCCAGCACCGCACCGCCGATCCCGCTGGTCGTCAGATGGCTCGACACGCCCTTGATGGCCAGCGAACTGACGCCGTACAGCAGCCCCACGGCCACGCCGTACTCGACGCCGGTCGTCGGCCGCCGGTGCCGGTTGCGGGCCCGCCGCTCGGCGGAGCCGTACAGCCACAGCCCGGCCGCCAGCGACGGCACGCACACCAGCAGGATCAACGGGTACGGCGCGTCCTGGCTGACGGTGTCCGAGCCCTCGCGCAGCGACAGCACCACCATCAGCAGCGCGAGCAGGATCGCACCCAGCGCGTACCGCTCCCGGCCGCTCGTCTCCTCCCCGAGCAGCCGGGCCGACAGCAGCACGAGCAGCACCAGGCCGGAGACGAAGATGCCCTGCGCGGCGGCGATCGGGAGGGTGCGGTAGACGACGAGCTGCGCGGCGAAACCGGCGGCCAGGGCGAGGGAACCGCCGATCCACAGGGGGCTGCCGAGGACGAGACGCAACAGCCGGGCCGGCTGCCGGATCGTCACCTCGGGCAGGGAGGTGAGCGCCCGTTTCTCCAGCACGAAGCCCAGGCTGTACAGGGTGTTCGCCAGCAGCGCCGCGGCCACTCCCCACCACATGGGCTACGTCCTCCTGGCGTGCAGCAGCAGGATCGACGCGAGCTGCGGCCGGGCGCAGGCCAGCCGGTCCAGCGGCCGCAGCGGGCGCGGTACGCCGTGGAAGGGAGCGCCTTCGAGCGTCACGACCGTGAACCCGGACGCGGCGACGAACTCCCGCAGCGCGCGGGGTGTGTACAGGCGCAGATGGCCCACGACCTCCGACCCGGGGCGGCCGTGGATCGCCCGCAGGCTGACCTCGGAGAACACCGGCTGGACCCCGGCCAGCAGCAGGGCGCGGTTGTACCAGGCGGCCAGGTTCGGGGTGGACAGCATCAGATGGCCCCCGGGGCGCAGCACCCGGCGGATCTCGTCCAGGGCGGCGTCCGGATCGACGAGATGCTCGATCACCTCGCTGAACAGCACGGCGTCGGCCGACTCCGGCGCGAACGGCAGTCCGCCGCCGGTGAGTTCACCGCGGACCGCGTACGGGATGCGGGTGCGGGCGCGCCTGAGGGCGTCCTGGGACCAGTCGACGCCGATGACGCGGTGGCCGGGCAGGAGCGGGGCTGCGGTGGCGGCGGCGGTGCCGTCCCCGCAGCCGATGTCGAGGATCGTCCGCGGCCTGGGGTCCGCCGAGCCGAGTGCCCCTGCCAGCATGCGGGCCTGGCGGATGCTGCGCGGGGTGCCGGAGGCGACGGGGACGGCCGGGTTCTCGTAGAAGTCGCGCAGGTCGCGGGGCGGGGACGCCGGGGTGGTCGTCGTCACGGGGTCACCTCCGTGGTGTGCAGATAGTGCTCGAAGAGGTCGCGGAGGTGGGCGCCGTCGCCGTGGCTGAGCAGGGCCCGGGACCAGCGCAGGGCGAGGTGGAGGCGGCCGGCGGTGGAGGCGGTGGTCACGGTGAGGCCGCGCGGCATCCGGGCCGGCGCCGAGAACCAGACCGCGTGCGCGCGGCCCGTCTCCTCCCCGAAGTCCAGGGGGTACGGGATGCGGCCGATGTTGCTGAGCAGGGTGGTCGACGTCCAGGGCGCGGCGGCCCGGCGCAGGGTGCGGGTGAGGGCGGCGCGGGCGGCGACGGGGGCCCAGGGGGTGGTGAGGAGGGCGGCGCCGTGGCCCAGTTGGGGGCGGGGCAGGGACTTCAGTGCGCGGGTGCGGGTTGCCGTGCGGCGCAGGAGGGCGGGCATGTCGCTGACGTCCAGCTCTTCTGGAGCGAAGGGGACTTCCACCAGGCGGGTGCCGTTGCCGATGGGCATCGTGGTGTCGCGGGGGCGGTCGTCGACGGGCATGGTGATGCGGAGGGTGCGGGGGTGTGCGCCGTGCTCCCTGTTCCAGTGGGCGATGGTCAGGGCCGTGGTGACCATGAGCTGGTCGTTGACGGTGTACGGGGAGCCCTTGGGGCGGTGGGGGAGAGGGAGCTCGGTGACGAGCATGCCGTTGCCGGGGGAGGAGTCGGGAGTGCCGGGCGCGACCCTCGCAGGACGGGACCAGGTGGTCGGGCTGTCCGGGGCTTCTTGGAGGGCTTGGGGCGTACGGGTGGGGGGCGATGCCGGGGAGTTGTCACTGCCTCCGTACAACTCTGCGGCGGTGGCCAGGATCCGGAGGCAGGCCGGGCCGTCGAGGGCGGTGTGGTTGATGGTGAGGAACAGGACCGAGCCGACCCCCTCAAGGCGTATCGGCGGTGACGCCGACAGGGGTGGGGCCTTTGTCAGAGCCCGGGCCCTCGCGTCCTGCAAGGCCCGCGGGCCCGTCGGCTTGAAGGTCACCACCTCCGTGTCCGGGGCGTCCGTCAGCTCCCACTCGTAGCGGCGTCGGTACCACGGGCCCCGGGCCTCCCGCATCAGGATCCGCGGGTGCCTGTGCAGGGCCTCCGTGAACGCCTTGCGCAGGCGGGTCTGGTCGACCGGGCCGGGGAGGTGGACCTCGATGTGGACCGTTTCCGGCTCCGCCTCCTGGAGGCAGTGCCGGGACACCTCGTCCACCACCGGGAACGGGATGCGTACCGGTGTCGTCATGCGGGCTCGTTCCTCCCCGTGGAGGGCTCGTGCAGGCTCACCAGTCCTGCGAACAGGCCGATCAGTGCCAGCAGTTGGGCCGTACGGCCGAACGCGCCCTCGCCCACCGGCTCCCCGGCCCCGATCGCGGCAGCGATGCCCGCTCCCGCCAGCGCCACGAACGCGATCGGCACCAGCAGCGCGTGCCGCCTGGCCGCGAGCAACGCCAGGGCCGGGACCAGCAGCGCGAGCCAGCCCGCGATCACCGCCCCGACCAGCGTCAGTGCCACCGTGCCGAGCCACAGGCCGGGCAGCGGCGGGACCGGTTGCGGTGCGTCGGGGTTGGGGGCGTTGCGGCGCCAGAGCGCCAGGCCCAGCAGCAGCGCGATGCCGACGCCGCTGCCGATCAGCCCGGCGTCGTAGGTGGTGGCCGGTTCGTAGGACAGCTTGACCGTGCCGCCCGCCCCGGCCGGGATCCGCCAGCCCTGCTGCCAGCCGTCCAGCCGCAGCGGGGCGAGTTCCTTGCCGTTGAGGGTAGCCCTCCAGCCGTCGTTGTAGTTCTCGTACGTCGTCAGGTAGGAGGCCGCGCCCGAGCCGAGTGCCACCTCGCGCCGGTCGCCCAGCCAGTCCCTCACCCGCAGCTCACGCCCGGCCACGGCGGCCTCCGGGACCGTCCCGCGGGTCAGGGTCACGTCCGTGAGCGCGAGCGGGCCCGCGTCGCCGCCCTCCAGACGGTGGTCACCCGAGGACAGCTGCACCTCGGCGTCACCCCGGCCCTCCTGGCAGAGCGTCACCTCCACGCCCCGCCGCTCCACCAGGTCCCGCACCGTGCCCTTCGCGCTCGTCTGGTACAGCTCGCCGTCCAGCGCGACGTCGGGGCCTTTGCCGCACGGCAGGGAGAACTTGCGGGTGCCGTCCGGCTGCGGGGTGCGGTACTGGTCGAGGGAGGGGATGTACGCCTCCGTGAGGCCCACCGGGAGGCGCAGCTTCTCGTCGGCGACCGGGTTGTGCAGGGTCAGCGGGGCGGTCTCGGTGATCGTGATGTCGAGCCGGTCCGTGGTGATCGGCGGGAAGCGGACCCAGCCGTTCTCGTCGACGCCGGCGATCGTCGCGCCGTCCGGGGAGCTGATGTGCACCTGGGAGGCGCGGGTGGACAGGCCGCCCGCGGGGGCCAGGACCAGTTCGCCGACCGGCTGCTTGCCCTCCCAGCTCAGGTGGATCGTCGGCTGGTCGCCCGCGATCCACGCCGTCGTCAGGTCGCCGTCGGTGAGGTTGCGTGCCGCGAGGCCCGCGCCGAGGCTCGCCGTGGAGTCGGCGGTGGCGACGATCCGGGACTGCTGCTCGGGCGCGACCTCGTACAGCAGCCGGTCCAGTTCCTCGCCCGGCACCGGCACCGCGCTCGCCGTCACCTCGTACGTCCCGGCGGCCGGTGTCGTGAAGCGGCGGTGCAGGCCGGCCTCGGTGCCGGTCGCCCAGAGGCCGGTCGGGTCGGAGGCCCGGTGCAGGGAGACGACTGTGGCGTCCGACGTCGCTTCGTCCGCGTCCGTCGGGAGCCGCAGCAGCCGCGTCACCTGCACGTCCGGCAGGTCGATCTCGGAGAAGCCCGCGCCCGTGAGCCCGGCCCGGCGCTCCACCGAGTCCACGATCGTCAGCTTCATCCACCGCGTGCCGCCCTCGGGCGCCTTGACGCTCTGCGCCGTGCCGTTCGGCCGGAGGAAGCTCGTCCGCGCGCCCTTCTCCGTCTCCACCCGCACCTTCGTCGCCGCCGCCCGCACGCTCTCCTGCGGCAACGGCGTGACCTTGAAGGAGGACGGCATGTCGTAGGAGCCGGTGAAGCCGATGCGCAGCCACTGCCCGTCCGGCGTGTCCGGCGAGCCCTCCGTCCACGCGGTGTCCGGGTTGCCGTCGAAGGCGTTCACCGGGTCGTACTGCGGCAGATGGAAGAGCCAGTTGCCGTACGAGGAGGCCGTCACCGAGCGGGCGCCGCGCAGTTCGGCCACCGTCTGGTGGCCCGCGCCCTCGGTCGGCAGGATCTGGCGCGGCTTCTCGCCCGGGTCCTGCTGGGCGTCGGGCGCGTTGCGCTCGTCGCGCGTGTACGTGTACGACGTGCCGGCGTTGACCAGGCCGAACCGGGTGTCGGCGCGCCGCATCCCGTCGCCCACCACCTGCACCGCCGGGGTGCCGAGCCCCGGGTGGTGGTCGCCGGTCAGGACGGTCGCCCGCCCGCGCAGTCGCGACGCCAGCGGCAGCAGCGCCTCCGGGCCGCCGGACACCACGGCCGTGTCGGAGACCGGCATGAGTCCCGCCTGCCCGGGCCGGAGCACGTCGTCCCCGGCCGGCCGGTAGATCTCCACCGCCCGCTGCCGCGGGTACAGCCCCTCGACCTGGAGCGGGGCGTCCTGCGCGATCCGGCCGCCGGTCATCACCGGCCCCAGCCCCGTCACCCGCTCGTACCCCGACTGTTCGAGGGTGCGCTTGACGGTCGCGGTCGGCACATGGCCGATCTGGTCCGGGTCGAGATCGTTGCGTACGACGACGTAGTACAGCCCGGCCCGGCTCAAGTAGTCGGCGAGACCGGGGACTTCGGCGCCGGACAGCAGTGCCTGCTCGACGGCGTCCATGGCGCGCCGATTGCCGGGCGTGCCGAACGGGACGTAGTCGCGCTGGGCCCACCGAGACTCGGCGAGCACGTCGAGCGGCTGGTCGATGGGCGAGCCCCAGGTGTAGACGCCGTGCGCGGTCGCCGGCACGACCAGGGCGCGGGAGTCGGGCGAGTACTTCCCCAGCCAGTCGGCCGTGGCCTGCCAGTAGGTGGGGAGCTTCTGGAAGGAACCCGGGTTGAGGATCGAGCCGTTGAGGTACGGCCACAGCAGCCCCGGCAGGATCAGCACCGCCGCGACCAGCGGGGCGAAGCGCCGGCCGCGCACCGGGCGGGCCCCGCGCGGCTCGGCGGCCACACCGACCAGATGGGCCAGGCCCAGCACGAACGCCAGCGCCAGGCCCGTCTGGAACTTGTAGATGTTCCGGAACGGCGACAGCCACCCGTCCAGCCAGCCCTGCACGACCCCGTGGAACGGCGCCCCGAACGCCCCGCCGTACCCGGCGAGCAGCACCAGCGCCGCGACGAGCACCGTCAGCACGAGCCACCGCCGCTCGGGCATGTCCCGCCGGGCGAGCCCGGCAAGACCGAGCCCGGCCGCGAGCGCCGAGCACACGATCACGACGACGGAGGAGGCCACGGCCCACCCCGCGGGCAGCCACGCCTCACCGAAGTGCAGATAGGCGACCCAGTTCCCGGCGCCGCGCAGCGCCTCGGTCGCCGACATGGTGTCCGTCGTCGTCTGCGACGTCTCTATATAGGGCAGGAAGTTCTCGCCGTAGACCCCGAGCAGCAACAGCGGCACCCACCACCAGGCCGTCACGACGATCACGGCCGGAGCCCACCAGGCGATCAGCTTGCGCTGCCGTGGCCCGGGCGGCCGGGACAGCAGATACAGCCCGACCGGCAGCAGGGACGCCAGCGTCGCCGAGGCGTTCACGCCGCCCATGAACGGCACGAGCAGCGCCGACCGCAGGGCCGCGACCCGGGCGGCGTACCGCTCGTTCGTCAGCGGCAACAGCACCCACGGCAGGAACGCACCGGGCAGCGCGGCGGCCGACGTCGACCCGACGACTGTCGTGAACACCGGCCACAGCGCGTACGCCACAGCCCCCAGCAGCCGGGACGCACCGCTGCCCACCCGTAGCCGCTCGGCCAGCCGCAGCGCGCCCCAGAAGGCGACCGACACGACGATCGACAGCCACAGCCGCTCGGCCAGCCACACCGGCAACTGCACGAGGTCGCACAGCCAGTAGAACGGCAGCATCGGCCACAGATAACCGACGTACTGGTCCTGGATCCCACCGAACCCGGCCCGGTCGTGCCACAACTGCCCCAGGTCGGCGAGGAACTGACCCGGGTCGACCGTGACACCGAGCTTGGTGTCGAAGGTCTGCCGTCCCGGCTGCACCGCCAGGAACAGCACGAACACCACGGCCCAGAAACCCAGCAGCCAGCGCCGCGACCGCGGGCCCTCGGGGGGACCCGCCGCGGTCGCGGTGGTGGGGACGGCTGCCGGTGGAGGAGCCTGGACCGTGGTTGTCATGTAGGACACCGCCGCAGGATGAGGAGGAGGTTCCAGGTGGCGAACTCGCGGATGCCGGGCGCCTTGACGACGGTCTCCGCGAGGAACGGCCAGTAGCGGGAGCGCGCCGAGACGACCGTGACGTCGTCCCGGGCACGCACCTGCCGCAGGGTGGATCCGATGTGCACCGCGAACAGGTTCTCGCCGAGCGTGTGCTTGGCGGGCCTGCCGGTCCGCCGCAGATAGCGGGCCCGGGCCCGCTCGGCACCGAAGTAGTGCCACGGGGCCCACTCGTGCCCGCCCCACGGCGACAGCCAGTTGGTGAACGACACGTAGATCAGCCCGCCGGGCCGCGTCACCCGGGCCAGCTCACTCAGGAACGTCTCCGGGTCGGCCACGTGCTCCAGCACGTTGGAGGAGAACGTGACGTCCGCGACGCCGTCCCGCAGGGGCAGCAGGTATCCGTCGGCGACGACGGCGGAGTCGGGGGGTTTCTCGCCGAGTTCGGCCATGTCCGGCTCGAAGAGGAACGCGTGCGCTCCGCGTCGCCGGAACTCCTCGGTGAAGTAACCGCTGCCGCCGCCGACGTCGATGACGGTACGCCCGGCGACGGGACCGTCGTAGGCCTCGACCTGATCGGCGGCGTCCCGGGCGAGCAGCGAGTAGCAGCTCTCGGGATCGTCCTGTTCATGGAGAAAGGCGCGGAACAGGGCAAGAGATCGTCGTAAGGAGGGGTCGTTTCCATAGGGGCGCGGGGCTGTGACACGTGCGGCTCCGCCGCGTGGGCGTTTGGGCGGTATCACGGGGCCCAGCCCCTCACCGCCTCCGCGGCCACCGCCCGAAACTGCCGCACAGTCCGGTCCCACCGGAACTGCGCCGCCCGCTCCCGAGCAGCCTTCCCCATCAACTCCCGCCGCGACCCGGACAGGCCGAGCGCACACCACGCGGCGGCGAACGAGGACTCACCCCGCGCGAGAACGCCGGTCTCACCATCCACCACGGAGTCCTTGAGCCCCGGCACATCGAACGCCACGGTCGGCGTCTCCCGCGCCGCGGCCTCCGTCACGACCAGACCCCATCCCTCCACCGCCGAGGGATGCAGCAACAACCAGGCCGCGCACAACAGCCGATGCTTCTCCGCCTCCGTCACGTACCCGGTGAACTCCACACCAGGACCGGCAAGTTGCTCCAGTCTTCCTCGCTCGGGGCCGTCCCCGACGATGACCAGCCGCCCGCCGGTGACGGGCCGCACCCGCTCCCACAACCGCAGCAGCAGATCGATCCGCTTGTACTCGACAAGCCGGCCGACGGCGACGAACAACGGCTCCGGGGAGCGCTCGGCCCGCGGCCCCGGCTCCTCGACCCCGTTGTGCACGACCCGGATACGGTCCCGCTCGACGCCGATCGCGCGCAGCGCGTGGGCGGTGGAGGGGGAGACCGCGACCAGCAGACTCCGCTGCTGCGCCCCGGTCAGGGCCCAGTGTTCGAGTCTTCGGCCGATCCGCGCGGCCGGCGACAGCGGCCCGCCGAAGCGCATCTTCCACAGGTCGGTATGGACGTGGTTGACCAGGCACAGCGTGGGCCCGGAATGCCACAGCGGCGCCAGGTACGGCATGCCGTTGCACACCTCGACCAGCAGGTCGCAGTCGCCGACCTGGCGGGCGAAGGCCGACCGGGCGCGCAGGTAGTGCCCGTAGGGGCCGCCCGCCGACACGACCCGGTAGTCCCGGAAGGCCGCGGGGCCCCCGCACAGCAGGGTCACCTGGTGGCCGAGCCGGGTCAGGCCGTCGGCGAGCTTGTCGACCAGCAGCTCGGAGCCGCCGGCGGACGGGTTGTCCAGATCGCGATGGGCTAGGAAGACGATCCGGCGCGGATGTGGGGGAAGCGCCGGAAGGTGCTGCGGCGCGCTGGGGGACGCGGCGCGCAGCTGGGACGGCACGTGCTGGGGCATGGGTGCTCCAACTCGTCTCGGGGTGCGGAACTCAGCGTGGGGGCAGGTCTGGCTCTGGGGGTCTTGCTGTGGGGGGCCTGAGCCCTTCCTGGGAGGGGAGTGTGGACGGGTTGTGCTCGGGTGGGGTTGGACAGTTTTCGCCCGGACGTTCTCCACGGCTACTCACCGGCGTGACAATTTCGGGCTTTGTTAGAGCTGACGTCACATCACATCGTGAGGGTGGGCTGGGGCGTACTGGACGTATCGGACGGAGCGGGCTGCTCCGGCTCCTTCCGCCCACGCGCCACCAGAACGCCACCCGCCACCGCGAGCACCACACCCGCCACACCGGCCCCGATCGGCAACGTCGTACCCACCAGGCGCAGTTGACCGCTGTCCCGCTTCGCCTGCCGCACGGCCTCCTTCTGGGTCTCGGTCGTGAACGCGACCTTCCGGCTGTCCAGCAGCACCGCCGCGTCCTTCTTCCCGCCCGGCGCCCGCAGCGTCCGCTTCGGCCCGGTCTGCGCGTAGATCACCCGGCCGGTGGCCTGGTCGACGACCAGCTCGAAGCCGTGGTTGGAGTACCACTCCTCGGCCAGTACCTGCGGCCGGCCGGGCTGGTCGACGAGGCTGCCGGGCACCATCCGCGTGCCGGTCCTGGTCGGCGGCACGGAGCCGGTGAACTTGTAACCCGTGTAGCCCTGGACCTTCTCCGTGCCCCGGTAGCGCAGCACGACCGTGCCGCCGAGGGTGTTGTCCCACCACTGGTAGGAGCGTTTCCGCACGTCGAAGGGGAACTTCAGATACGCCTCGCCCTCGATGTAGGGCTTCTCCTCGCAGCAGTGCACGGGCCGGGTGGTCTTGCGGTCCATCACCCAGCGGTGCGGCGTGAAGTCCAGCGCGTCGTGCGGGTCGGCGGCCGGCAGCGACTTGTCGGTGTCGACCGTGGTCGTCACGTCCCAGACGGCCTTGCCGCTGCGTTCGCTGGCCTCGACGTTGCCCCGCACCCGCTGGGTCACCGTGATCTTCCGGTCGGGCACCGTCTCGATCCGGTCAGTGTCGAAGACGCTGCCCCGGCCGGTGTAGACGGCGGTCGTGTCGATGTCGATCGGGTTCACCGCGGCACGCGGCTGCACATACCAGGCGAGCAGTGGCGCCAGCACCAGCAGGAACGTGCCGAGACCCAGCAGGACCAGGGAAAAAGGAGAGGTAGTACGGCGCATCCGGGCACTCCAGTGGCTTGGGACGGCTCGACGTACGAGAGGGCCGGCACGGCGGCGAGATGTGCGCGTGCGGCTGGGCCGGGAACCGTAGGACGCTCTTGACGGGGTGTCAATGCTTGTCGAGACTGGGCGCGACAGGCAGGGACGGGGTGCCGGGGTGGGGCAACCTCCGGACGATCTCCGGACGAATCCGGACAGAGAGGCTGACCCTGCGATGTCCAGACTGCTCGCTGCCGCGTTGACCGTCGCGCTCGCCGCCGCCCTTGCCGTGGGCGCCGCGCTCGGCGTCGTCGCGCTGCTCGAAGCCCCACCCGACCAGCCGAACACCCCCCTGATCACGTACGAGCAGGCCGGGCAGGGGAGTTGACGGTGACGGCCGCCCGCACCGCAGCCGTCACGACGCGCTCGGCATGGCACGACGTACCGCGCTTCCAGGTGCGCCGGTTCGCGGCGATCGCCATGGCCGAGGCGCCCGCGCTCGCCGAGGAGATCCTCTGCGAGATCCAGCGCGAGTACCCCCATCTGCCGGTCGTCCTCGACGACTCCGGCGAGCCCATGGCCCTGGTCGGCATCCGCCGCGCCATCGAGGTCTTCGTGCAGCACCTGGAGCACTCGGAGGGCAGGCCGACCGTCCCGCCCGGCGTCTTCCAGGACTTCGGCCGCGGCGAGGGCCTCAACGGCCGCTCGCTCGACTCCCTCCAGGCCATCTACCGCATGGGCGTACGCCTGGCCTGGCGCCGCTTCGCCGACATCGGCCAGCGCGTGGAGATCCCGCCCCCGGCGATGTACGAACTCGTCGACGCGGGCTACGAGTACCTGGACGGCCTGGTCGACCAGTCCGTACGCGGCTACGCAGAGGCCGCCGCCCGCCAGGCCGGCGAACGCCTGCGCCTGCAACGCCGCCTCATGGAACTCCTGCTGGCCGAACACCACCGCGGCGACCCCACCGAGGCCTTCACCGAACGGGCCGCCCGGATCGGCTGGCCCCTGCCGGCCAAGGTCGCGGTCGGCGTCCTGCTGCGCCCCGCCCGCGAGGCCATGGCACCCGCCGTCGGCCAAGGCGTCCTGCTCGACATGGAGTACGAGCAGCCCCGCATGGTCGTGCCCGAGCCGGACGCGGCAGGCCGCCCCGAGCTCCTGCACCGGGCCCTGGCCGGTTGGTCCGGCGCGATCGGCCCGCCCGTCCCGCTCACCGACGCGGCGAAGTCGCTGCGCTGGGCCGAGGCCGCCGTACGCCTCATGGAACGGGACCTGCTCCCCTCGGGAGAGGTCCTCTACTGCACCGAGCACACCGAGGCGCTGGTCCTCCTCCAGCCCGAGGAACTGATCGACGACCTGGCCCTCAGATGCCTGGCCCCCCTCACCCACTGCGGCCCCACCCACGGCCGCCGCCTCGCCGAGACCCTCCTGGCCTGGCTGGAGACCCGGGGCGGAGCACCCGAGGTCGCGGCCCGGCTCGGCGTCCACCCCCAGACCGTCCGCTACCGGCTCCGCCAGATCCGGGAACTGTGGGGCGACGAGATCGACGACCCCGACCGGCGCTTCGAACTGGAGCTGGTGCTGCGGGCGCAGCGGTTGCGGGGGGAGTTGGGGGCGGTGCGGGGGCGGCGGTGAGCCGGGCGGCGCACCCGGCGGTGATCACAGCCGCCCTGGTGTCACACCGCGGCCCGCTCCTTCGCCGTGGCCCGCCCGGATGCCGGAGCGTCCAGGTGGACCACCACCGAGGTGTAGAACCGGTGCACGGCGTCGTCGACGCTGCGGATGAAGCCGGACTCGGCGTTGCCGCGCCCGCTGCCCATGCCCTTGAAGAGGGACAGGCGGAAACCGGTGATGCGGGTGGCGCTGTCCTTCGGAAGCAGATCCGCCGGTTCGGGCCGCAGCCGCTCCAGCGTGCCCCGAGGGCCGCCCGTCTGGCCCTCCACCAGCGTCTCGACGTGCAGATCCGCCGGCGCCTCGGCGAGGCGGCGGACCAGACGCTTCGCCCAGGTCAGGGGGTAGCCCTGCTCGGGTGCCGGGATTTCCACGGACGTACGCAGCTTGGCGGTCCGCAGATCCGCGCTGACGGTGAGCAGCCCGGGCGCGCCCTCGACCCGCAGCTCCGCCTGGAGCCTGCCCTCCACGCACAACTGGTCGGCCAGCCGCGCGCGGCGGGCCCCGGGGTCGGTGCCGCGCCGGGTGCGCTGGGCGGGCAGCACCTTCTGTCCGAGTTCGCCGCCCAGTCGCAGGCAGACCTGGCGGATGAGCCGCTCCCAGCTCTCCACCACCTCCAAGGCGCGCGGGTCGCCCTGGCAGAGGGTCTCGTCGTCGATTCCGTTGCGCACCGGCACCCAGGCCGAGCCCATGTTCTGGAAGCCGTGGCAACCGGAGTTGTCGTGCTGGAGGTAGTGCAGCAGGTCCTGGAGCAGCCAGGTGCGGGCCGCGTTGCCGACGCCCTCGTGCCGGATCAGCATCTGGGCCTGATGGGCGACTTCGGCCCAGGACAGGTGCCAGAGCGCCACCTGGTGCTTGCGACGCCGGTCGATCTTGACGTCGACCAGCGGGCTGCCCTCCAGCGCGACGTCGTTCGACAGCGTGATCACGGCCTCGTAGCCGCGGCGGGCGGCGATGTCCATGTAGGCCTGGACCTGGTCGGACTTCAGGGCGTTGCCGTTGGTCTTGGTCTCGACGAGTGCCGTCCACAGCTTGCCGGCGCGCTCGACGCGGATCACTCCGTCGGGGCGCCGGGGCGTGTCACCGTGCGGCAGGGAGACCTCGGTGAACGTCTCCATGCGGCCGGACGGCGCACCGAACGGGGCGGTGATCCGCCTGCCGAACCGGGGCACCTGGGCCATCACCGACAACAGCACCGAGGTGGCGCGCATCTCCCGGTCCCGGTCGCCCTTGAGCGCCGAGACCGGAAAGAGCCGCGCCTGCTTCCAGGAGTCGTTCTCCGCCAGGCTCTTCGCGGGCGCCCTGGGCGGTGTGACCCTCCTCTTCGCGGTCCGGGGCCGGGCCGTCCGCTTCTTCGGGGCGGCTTCCTCGTCGGCCGGCGGGCGCGGTGCCGGGACGGCCTCCAGTGCCGTCTGCGGCCGGGCGTCAGGAGGGACGACGGCGGATGATTCCTCCGCCACCGCCGCCGCGGACTCCGCTTCGTCGTCCTCGATGTCGACGCCGAAGTCCGTCGCCAGCCCCGCCAGCCCGCTCTCGTACCCCTGCCCGACGGCCCGGAACTTCCACTCCTCACCGCGCCGGTACAGCTCACCGAAGATGATCGCGCTCACCTGACCGGCGTCCTCGATGACGAACCGGAGGAGGCTTTCGCCGCCCGCGTCCGCCAGCGTCACCTTCAGGTCGTCCAGCTCCCCGAAGCGTGCCCCCTCGTAGCGGCTCGCGGCCACGACGATCCGCTCCACATCGTCCGGGACCGCGGTCAGGTCGAAGCTGATCCGGTCCTCGCTGCCGTCCCCCGTCGGCTCCTTGCCGAGGAGCTGCACACTGCCGTCGGCGGCCACCGGGTTGTTGTAGAAGTAGAAGTCGGCGTCGCTGCGTACCTTGCCGTCCGCGTCCAGCAGCAGGACGGACACGTCGGCGTCGCCCTCACCGGTCGGGCTGGACCAGCCCAGACTGACGATCGCGGATTCGATGTTCTCGCTCAGGGCCGTCAGAGACACGTTCGAGCCCATGGTCATATCGCGCACAGAGATCCCCCCACCCTTGCGACACCTGTGACGTGTCGCACACAGGGCACTTTAATGTGCACTGAACGTGCCTGTGGTGTGCTCGTGGGTTTCCGCCCGTCGGTCCTCTGCCCATTGCCCGGGCAAACCTCTATGGCTAGCCTGTGTTCGTCATGCCGATCGCCTGTTGATATCTCGAACGTTGATA
The DNA here is from genome assembly GCF_044459945.1 of Streptomyces sp. NPDC050164. Taxonomy (NCBI): domain Bacteria; kingdom Bacillati; phylum Actinomycetota; class Actinomycetes; order Kitasatosporales; family Streptomycetaceae; genus Streptomyces; species Streptomyces sp. NPDC050164. The sequence goes on along the minus strand of NZ_JBITJK010000040.1, from coordinate 16,432 downwards.
TCGCTGACACAGGCGCCTGAGACATATAGGGAGGGGGCCGGTCGTGGGACGCCTCGTACCAGCCGTAACCCGGGCTCTCGACATTCTCGAGCTCTTTCTCGACGGGGACGGGACGCTCTCCGCCCCCGACATCGTGCGCAAGCTCCAGCTGCCGCGCACGACCGTGCACGAGCTGGTGACCACGCTCGCCGCCCGGAAGTACATCGTCCCCGTGCCCGGCCAGCCCGGACGCTACCGGCTCGGTGTACGCCCGTACCAGCTCGGCGCCCGCTATTCCGAGCAGCTCGACCTCGCCGCCGAGGGGCAGCTGGTCGCCCGGTCCGTCGCCGAGACCTGCGACGAGACGGTGCACGTGGCGATCCTCGAGGACACGGACGTCATCTACATCGCCAAGGTCGACTCCACGCACGCCGTGCGGATGGTGTCGGCGGCCGGGCGCAGGCTGCCCGCCCACTGCACCTCCGTCGGCAAGATGCTGCTGGCCTCCCTTCCCGAGCACGAGCTCGCCGCGCGGATCCCCGACAGCGCCGAGCTGGTCGCGATGACCCCCAACAGCATCACCGACCCGGCCGCCCTGCGCGAGGCCCTGGCCGAGATCCGTGAGCGGGGCGTCGCGGTCGAGAACCGCGAGTCCAACCCGGACGTGAGCTGCGTGGCCGCACCGGTCCGCGACCGCACCGGCCAGGTCGTCGCCGCCCTGTCGATCTCCGTGCCCATGATCCGCTGGAGCGAGGATCGCCGCGCCGAGCTGGAGCAGCTCGCCGCGAAGGGCGCCGCCGAGCTCTCCGAGCACCTCGGCCACCGGAGCGTGGCATGACGACGACGCCGTACGAGGTCGCCGTACGGGCCGAGGCCGAGCTCGGCGAGGGGCCGACCTGGGACGCGGCGGCCGGCCGGCTCCTCTGGATCGACATCCTCGGCTGCCGGGTGCACACCTACGACCCGGCCACCGGGCGCCGCACGGTCCGCCGGACGGAACAGCACGTGGGTGCCGTCAAGCCGCGCGCCGGCGGGGGACTGGTGCTGAACCTGCGCGACGGGGTCGGCCTCGTCGACCCCTCCGACAGTGGCTTCCGCTGGCTGCACCGCGAGCCCGTGCCCGGCCGCCGCGCCAACGACGCCGCCGTCGCGCCGGACGGCTCGCTGTGGGCCGGCACCATGCGCTACGACGAAGCGCCCGGGGGCGGCACGCTGTCCCGGATCACCGGTGACGGCTCGGTCGAGGTGGTCCTCGACGACGTGGCGGTGAGCAACGGCACGGGGTGGAGTCCCGACGGTCGGCTCATGTACTACATCGACTCTCCGACCCGGCGGGTCGACGTCTTCGACCACGCGGACGGGCGGCTGTCCGGGCGGCGGACCCTCGCCGAGATCGAGGACGGCGCGGGGTTTCCCGACGGGCTGACCGTGGACGCCGACGGTTGTGTGTGGGTGGCGCTGTGGCAGGGGGCGGCGGTGCGCAGGTACACGCCGGAGGGGCAGCTGGATCGGGTGATCGAGTTGCCTGTGCCGCTGGTTACGGCGTGTGCGTTCGGTGGGGCCGGGCTGAGTGACCTGTACATCACGACGGCTCGGACCGGGCTGACGGAGCCGCCCGCGTTGGCGGGGTCGGTGTTCGTGGTGCCGGGGGCGGGCAAGGGGGTTGCCCAGCCCGCGTTCCAAGGCTGAGGTCCGCTGGTAGGGGTGGGGGCGCAACCCGGCGCTGCGGGGTGCCGCTCTCAGTGGGACGGGTGTCGCCTGGGGGCACCTCCCAGGCCCTTAAGGCACTGGGGGAGGCACGACTGCCCGCAGCTACGCCAGTCCGGCGGCCTTCCGTTCCTCGGCGGTGAGTGGTGGCCCGCTCAACCCCGGCCGCAACGGCCCCACCGCCGCCGCCACCATCACCGAAGGCGTCAGCAACACCCCCGCCCCCCGCTCCAGCGACGTCACGTCCGTCACCCGGCGGGCGATACGGCCGTTGCCCGTCGCCGTGTACAGCAGCCGGTCGACGTACGCGGTCACGAGCCGGTCCCGCAGCGTGGGGCCCTGCTCCGTCGCGCCGGAGTAGAAGACGTCCTGCCCGATCGCCAGGTCCCAGGCCGCGCCGACCGGGCGGGACACCGCCTTCTGGATCAGCCGGGACAGCCCGGGAGCTTCCCAGCCGTGCCGCCGTACCGTGTCCCGCAGGAGCAGGGCACTCTGCGCGGCGACGGCCAGGCCGTGCCCGTAGACCGGGTTGAACGCGGCGAGGGCGTCGCCGAGGACGGCGAAGTTCCGGGGCCACACCGGCATCCGCTCGTAGAAGTGCCGGCGATTGACGGTGGTGCGGGTGAACGCCACGTCGGACAGCGGCTCGGCCCGCTCCAGCAGCTCGCCGATGACGGGGTGCCGCAGTTCCTCGCGGGCGAAGCGGACGAAGTCGTCGTTCTCCGGGGACGGCCGGCCGCCCCGGGTGCCGCACAGGGTGACGATCCACCGGCCTTCCTCGATGGGCAGCAGGAAGCCCGCCCGGCCGGGCCCGCCCTCGCGCCGGTCGGGCTGGATGTTGACGATGGGGAAGCCGTCGCGGGCCGCGGCGGGGGCGAGGTAGAGGCGGCTGGCGTACGCCAGGCCCGCGTCGACCTCGCGTCGCTCCGCCAGGGGCAGGCCGAGGGCGGTCAGCCACCGGGCGGCCTGGGAGCCGCGGCCCGAGGCGTCGACGACCAGGCCGGCGGCGAGGGTCCGCTCGGGGCCGTCGTGGGGCCGGATCCGGACGCCCGTGACGGCCGCGTCCGTGCCGGTCAGGCCCACCGCCTCCGCCCGCTCGACGACCTCGATCCGCCGGTCGGCCAGGACCCGGGCGCGGACCGTCGCGTCCAGCAGGTCCCGGCCGGCGAGGATCACGTGGTGGGACTCGGCCCAGCGCCGGAACCAGCCGCGTGTCCCGAGGGCGACGATGCCCGTCGTGACCGGCAGCCGGTTCGCCCCGGCCGCCTTGAGCACCCCGGTGATCCCCGGCAGCAGTTCCTCCACGGCACGTGCGCCGCCCGACCAGAGCATGTGCGCGTGCCGGGCCTGCGGCAGTCCCTTGCGGGGGCCGGGGGAGGCGGGCAGCGTGTCGCGCTCCACGACGACGACCCGGTCGGCGACGTCGGCCAGGGCGCGGGCCGCGAGCATGCCGCAGTGGGATCCCCCCAGGACGACGGCGGTTCTGGCGGGGGTGGGACGGTCAGTCATGCGCGGGCGTTCTCTCTCCCGGGGGCGGCCGCGCGTGAGCGTACCGCCTCGATGTGGTCGCGGTGACGCAGGGCCAGGGACACGGCCTGGATCTCCTGGAGCAGGTAGGCGGTGTCGGGGCCGGACGGGGAGGCGGCGCTGTCGGTCTGCGGGGCCCGCTCCCGCGCGGCGACGGCGTCCAGGATCGTGACGGCGGCGGCCAGGGCCTTGGCCCGGCCGGGCTCGAACCCGAGGCCCAGGGCGGCGTCGTAGGAGCGCTCCCGCAGGTCTTCGTCGAGGTGCCGGGAGAGCTGGAGGAGTACGTCGCGGATGTACGTCTCGCGGCGGATCAGGCGCAGTTCGCCGGTGGCGCGCGGGGTGAAGGGGGCACCGCCGCCGTTCACGGTGCGCAGCAGCAGGTACAGGGGGCGCAGCTGCCAGTGGGCGAGCCGGATGCGCCAGCGCTCGTGCAGGTACTGGCCGCCGTGCGGGATGATGAAGCCGATGGCGACCATGGTGGCCGACAGGCAGGCGGCCGAGGGTGCCAGGTAGGTGCTCAGCCAGTCCAGGTTGTGGCCCGTCAACCGGGCGATGACGGCGGTGAGCTTGGCGGCGTCGAAGAGCAGGTTCGTCGCGTAGCCGACGCCCAGGAAGCGCAGGCCCCAGCGCAGCCAGGCGTCGAGGCCGTCGGTGCGGACCCAGTTCCAGATCAGCCGGGCCGTGACCGAGCAGGCCACGGTGTGCGCGAGCAGGTAGAGCAGGATCTCCTCGCGCATGAAGGGCGTGGTGGCGTAGTACGTGTCCAGGTCCCGGCGGCGTTCGACGGGGACGTCCGCGAGCCAGAACAGCACCCACAGGGCGACGACCACACCCGCGTAGGCGAAGACGACCCACCGGGCGGCGCGGCGCGTCGAGGCCGAACGGTCGGACAGGCCGTTGCGCCAGGCGACGATCAGCAGCAGCCAGGACGCGCACAGCGCGGTGAGCAGCGAGTACACCAGGGGTGCCGCGATGTTCGGCACGCCGGTGACGCGGTTGGTCCAGCCGATGACCGACGGGGTCGCGAAGACGAACACGGCACAGGCGAACAGCAGCAGCCCGCCGACGGCCCGCAGCATCGGGTCCCGCCACATCCTCACCAGGCTGGGCAGCTTGATGACCAGGGCGATGGTCAGCGCCCCGATCGGCAGCCAGAAGGAGACGGAGTAGCCGTCCAGGACGTCCCGTGCGTGGGTCATCGCACGCCGCCTCCGTGTCCGCGGTAGCCCATCGACCGCCGCACCGGATCGAGCGCGGCATCCGGCTCGTCCGGGACGGTCCCGTCCGCGACGGTGCGGAACACGGCCGCCAGCCGGTGCCCGAACTCGTCGGCCTCGGCCTCGTCCCGCTCGCGCGAGCCGTCCCGGGCCGCCACGGTCAGCGCCGCGGACTTCCAGCCGGGCTCGCGGTCCAGGGCCCGGGCCGCCGCCGTACCGGCGGCATGGTGGTGGTCGTGCCCCGCGTGCAGATGCCACAACTCATGCCCGAGGATGACCAGTTGCTGCACCGCCTCGGCCCGCTCCTCGACGATGACCAGGTCGAAGTCCTGGAACTCCACGCACAGGCCGGTCACTTCGATCTCGTCGGGGAACCGCTCGAAGCGCAGCTCGACGGGACGCCCGCCCCGCCGCGCGCTCATCTCCTCGCACAGCGCCCGGCACAACGACCGTACGTCGGCCGGTACTTGCTCCCTCGCCCGGACCGCGGCGGCGAGCCCGGCGGCCAGGCCGCGCATGGCGGAGCCCCTCCTGGACCGCCTGAGCGCGGCGGTGACTCGGGCCGCCTTCATCCGCGCGCCCGCGATGTCCATCGCTCCCCCTTCTCACCGCCGGCCGACGGCTTGGCCGCGCGTCCGAGACTACGCGCCCGAAAGTGTTCGCGTCATGCGGTCCGGCGCCCGTAGTTCAACGAAGAACGACCGTTCCTGCTCGAAAGTCGCGTCCAAAGTTCCGGGCCGACCATTGACGCGCACGCACTTCGAACTTACGGTCCCGTTCGAAGTCACGAGCGCCTACCGATATATCGAACACGACAGCAAAGGCAGGGCATGGGACGACCTGACCTGAATCGCAGGCAGCTTCTCGGCGGGCTCGGAGGACTCTTCGTCGCGAGCAGCTTCGGCTTCGCCGCGCTCGGCACGGGCGCCGACGCACTCGCCGCCGACGCCGACACCCGCGTGCGCTACTGGAACCTCTTCAGCGGCGGCGACGGATACAACATGATCGCGATGCTGGACGCCTTCCGTAAGGCCAACCCGGACATCGCGGTGAAGGACTCCACCCTCCAGTGGGGCAGCCCCTTCTACACCAAGCTCGCCATGGCCGCCGCGGGCAACCGCGCACCCGACCTCGGCGTCATGCACCTGGGCCGGGTCACCGGCTTCTCACCCGGCCGCTTCCTGGACCCCTGGGACGTGGACCTGCTCGCCGAGTACGGCGTACACGAAGCGGATTTCAACCCGGTGCTGTGGAAGCGCGCCGTCATCGACGGCAAGCTCTACGCCCTCCCGCTCGACATCCACGTCCAGCTCTGCTTCTACCGCAAGGACGTGCTGAAGAAGGCGGGCCTGCTCGGTGACGACGGCCGGATCGTGCCCGTCACCTCCACCGACGAGTGGTTCGACGTGCTGAAGGAGGCGAAGAAGGCCACGAAGAAGGGGCTTCAGACCATCGGCATGTGGTCCACCGACCAGAACTTCCAGTGGTGGTTCTTCGTCGCCTTCTACACCCAGCTCGGCGGCACCTGGTTCAACGCCGCCCACACCGAGGTCACCTTCGACACCGGCAAGGCCACCCAGGTCCTGGAGTTCCTGCGCCGGCATATCACCGAGGGGTACTCCAACCCGGGCTTCGCGGGCCTCGCCGGCGCCGAACAGTTCGTCAACGGCTCCCCCTTCGTCTGGGAGGGCAACTGGTCGGTGCCGGTCTACTCCGGGGCCAAGGTCGACTATGGTGCGACCCCGCTGCCGCCCGTCTTCGGCAAGCCGGCCACTCACGCCGAGTCGCACGCCTTCGTCCTGCCGCACCAGTCCGACCGCGGCGGCGCCACCAACGAAGCGGCCCACCGACTCGCCGCCTACGTCGTCCGGCACGCCCGGCAGTGGGCCGCCGGCGGCCACATCCCCGCGTACACGCCCACACTGTCCACGGCCGCGTACAAGGCGCTGAACCCGCAGAGCGAGTACGTCGCCGCCATGGACCACCAGGCCACCGAGCCGAAGGTGTGGTTCGCGGGCTCCACCGGCATCCTCGCCCAGCGCGTCGGCCCGATCGTCGTCTCCTCGACGATGGGCTCCGCCAAGCCGGAGACCGCCGCCCGCCGGATGGAGGGCGCACTCACCCAACTGCTCGCCATGAAGAACCCCATGGACGGCCACACAGCCGCAGAAGGAGGTGCGGCCGCATGATGGCGACCAGCGCGCAGACCATCGTCGCACCCGCCCGCGCCAGGACCACCGCCGACAGCGCCGGCCTCCGCCGTGGGCAGGGCTTTCAGCACGGTGGCTGGTTCGTGGCCCCGTTCCTCCTGTTGTTCACGCTCTTCGTGATCTGGCCGCTGCTGCGCGGCGTCTACCTCAGCTTCACGGACGCCAACATCTCGGGCGAGGGCGCGAGCTTCGTCGGCCTCGACAACTACCGCGAGGCCATCGAGGACCCGCTGGTGTGGGACTCCCTCGGCCACAGCGCGTACTTCACGCTCCTGGTCGTCCCCTGCATCACGGTCCTCGCGTTCCTCCTCGCGATGCTCGCCCACCACATCGAGCGCGGCAAGTGGCTGTGGCGGCTGTGCTTCTTCGCCCCGTTCCTGCTGCCGTCCACCGTCGCGGCCAACCTGTGGCAGTGGCTCTTCAACCCCGGCACCGGAATGATCAACCACGTCTTCGGCATCGAGACGCCGTGGCTGACCGACAAGTCGTACGCGATGCTCGCCATCGTCATCCAGACCCTGTGGTGGACGGTCGGCTTCAGCTTCCTGCTCTACCTCGCCGCTCTCCAGGGCATCCCCGGCCACCTCTACGAGGCCGCCAAGCTGGACGGCGCGAACGCCTGGCACCGCATGGTCCACATCACCCTGCCGATGCTGCGCAACATCACCGGCCTCGTCGTCGCCCTGCAGATCCTCGCCTCGCTCCAGGTCTTCGACCAGGCCGTCGTGATGATGGACTTCCTCCCCGGGCCCGAGGGATCGACCCGCACCTTCGTGCAGTACACCCTCGAAGAGGGCTTCACCAGCTACCGCGTGGGCTACGCCTCCGCGATCTCCGTCATCTTCTTCGTGATCATCGCGGCCGTCGCCCTCGCCCGGATGTGGCTGCTGCGCAACCGTGAGGAGACCGCCCGATGACCACCGCCGTACCGGTGAAGCCCCGCAGGGCGTGGACCCCGAGCCAGATCGTGCTCACCCTCCTCGGCACCGCGGTCTCCGTCGTCTTCCTCGCCCCCTTCGCCTGGGGTCTGTTCACCTCCCTCAAGTCGGAGACCGAGGCGGTGGAGGTCCCGCCGCACTGGCTCCCTCAGGACTGGACGGGCCAGGCCTGGAAGGCCCTCTTCGAGACCGGCAACATCACCAACTGGTTCGTCAACTCCGTGGTCGTCTCCGTCTGTGTGACGTCCGTGGTGCTGCTCGTGAGCGCCCTGGCCGGATACGGCTTCGCCCGCACCGAGTTCCGCGGCAAGAAGCCCCTGATGGGCCTGGTCATGGCCGGACTGATGATCTCGCCCGCCGTCCTCGGCGTGCCGCTCTTCACCACCGTCCAGCAGATGGGCATGGTCGACACCTACTGGGGCATGATCCTGCCGCAGTGCGCGCCCGCCGCGATGGTCTACATCCTCTACAAGTTCTTCCAGGGCATCCCGCGCGAACTGGAGGAGGCCGCCTTCATCGACGGCGCGGGCCGCTGGCGCGTCTTCTTCACCATCGTCCTCCCGCTCTCCCGCCCCTCCCTCGCCGCGGTCGGCATCTTCACGTTCATCGCCTCGTGGAACAACTTCCTCTGGCCGTACATGGTGACCAACAACCCCGACCTGATGACCATGCCGAACGGCATCGCGACCGTCATGAACTCCTACGGCATCCAGTGGGCCCAGCTCATGGCCGGCGGCCTGATGGCGGGCCTGCCCCTGATCATCGTCTTCGTCTTCTTCCAGAGGCAGATAGTGGCGGGCGTGGCCCATACGGGTTTGGCCGGGCAATAACGGCCATGTTTTTCAGGGGCGCGGGGAACTGCGCGAACAACCCCCACAACCCGCAGCCGCGACTGGACAGCACCACCCACCTCGAAAGGCGAAAATGCAAAAGGCCCGCTTCACCCTCGACCCCGATTTCACGATCGGCGAAGTAAACCCCCGCCTCTTCGGCAGCTTCGTGGAACACCTCGGCCGCTGCGTCTACACCGGCATCTTCGAACCCGACCACCCCACAGCCGACGACAAGGGCCTGCGTCAGGACGTCCTGGACCTCGTCCGCGAACTCGGCGTCACCGCCGTCCGTTACCCAGGCGGCAACTTCGTATCCGGCTACAAGTGGGAGGATTCAGTCGGCCCGGCTGAGAATCGCCCTCGCCGCCTCGACCTCGCCTGGCACTCGACGGAGTCAAACCGCTTCGGCCTTTCCGAGTACATCGACTTCCTCCGTAAGATCGGCCCCCAGGCCGAGCCCATGATGGCCGTCAATCTCGGCACCCGAGGCGTCGCCGAAGCCCTCGAACTCCAGGAGTACGCCAACCACACCGAGGGCACCGCCCTGTCGGACCTCCGCGTCACCCACGGCGACAAGGACCCCTTCGGCATCAGACTGTGGTGCCTCGGCAACGAGATGGACGGCCCCTGGCAGACCGGCCACAAGACCGCCGAGGAGTACGGCCGGGTCGCCGCCGAGACGGCCCGGGCCATGCGCCAGATGGACCCCGGCGTCGAACTCGTCGCCTGCGGCTCCTCCAGCCAGTCCATGCCGACGTTCGCCGAGTGGGAGGCGACCGTCCTCAAGGAGACGTACGACCTCGTCGACTACATCTCCCTGCACGCCTACTACTGGCCCGAGAACGGCGACGTCGACTCCTTCCTGGCCTCCGCCGTCGACATGGAGTCCTTCATCGACAACGTCGTCGCCACCGCCGACCACGTGGGCGCGAAGCTCAAGTCGAAGAAGCGGATCAACCTCTCCTTCGACGAGTGGAACGTCTGGTACCTGCCCGAGTGGGAGGCCCGCGCGAAGACCTTCGAGCAGGACGACTGGCCCGAGGCCCCCCGCCTCCTGGAGGACAACTACAGCGTCACCGACGCCGTCGTCTTCGGCTCGCTCCTCATCGCCCTGCTCCGGCACGCCGACCGCGTCACGGTCGCCTGCCTGGCCCAGCTCGTCAACGTCATCGCGCCGATCATGACCGAGCCGGGTGGCCCGGCATGGCGGCAGACGACGTTCTTCCCCTTCGCCCAGGCCGCCCGGTACGGCCGCGGCCAGGTCCTCGACGTCCGCGTGGACTCACCGACGTACGAGACGAAGAAGTTCGGCGAGACGGACCTGCTGCACGCCACCGCCGTACGCGCCGAGGACGGCACGGTCACGGTCTTCGCGGTGAACCGCAGCCGGACCGACGCCCTCCCGCTCGACGTCGCCCTGAACGGCCTCGACCTCACCCGGGTCGTCGAGCACAGCGTCCTCGCGGACGCCGACCCCGACGCCCGCAACACCCTCGACGACCCCGAGCGGGTCGCCCCGCACCCGGCCGACGGCACGGCTCTCCAGGACGGCACGCTGAGCACCGTCCTGGAGCCGCTGTCCTGGAACGTGATCCGGCTGGCGTAACGGCCCGCGGACCGGTCAGCGTTCGATGCGCGGCTGGGCGGTCGAGGACGGCGGGGGCGACGTCGTGCCGACCGCCCAGTAGCCCTCGGAGCCCGGCACCGTCGCGAGGGCGTTCATGACGACGGGGGTCGTGGCCAGCGGCCCCCGCTCGCTCACCCAGGCCGTGCCGTCCCACCGCAGGTAGTGGGCCCGGGTCTGGTCCCAGAAGTCCCACCCGGAGATACGGTCGGGACGCCCCTGAGCGTCGCCCACGATGCCGGTCAGCACTCCCACGCCGAACGGTGCCGTGACGTACTCCCAGCCGGTGCCGTCCCCGTGCAGCAGCCGGACGCCGGGGGGCTTGCCGGGCGGGCCGCCGATGCCGTAGTCGTAGCCGGTCATCCAGATGTCGTCGCGGGCGACCGGAAGCAGCCCGGTGAAGCCGGCACGGATCCCGCCGGGCGCCGGCAGCACGGTCCAGGCCGCTCCGTCCCAGCGGGCGACCAGCTCACTGCCGTACACCCAGACGTCGCCGCAGGGCGCGCGGTGGATGCCGTAGGGCGGGATGGTGGTCGCGGCCGGGGGCGCCGCCAGCCAGGTCCACTTGCCCCGGTGGCCGTGCAGCAGCACGGAGCCGTCGCTGTTCCGGCCGGAGACCCAGACGTGCCCCCGGGGTCCGGTCGTGACGGCGGCGAGGGACGTGCCGGGCGCCCCGCGCCCGGGGAAGTCGGCCTCCCGCCACGTCAGTCCGTCCCAGGCGAGCAGCCGGGCGGTGCCGGAGGTGTCGGTGCCGACGGCCCAGGCGCGGCCGTCGGACGCGGCGGCGACGGAGCCCAGATAGCCGCCGAAGCCGGGCCCGGTGCGCTGCCAGGCGGTGCCGTCCCACACGAGCGCCAGCGCCGTCCCCCGGCCATGGCCGATGCGGCCCTCCTCGCCCACGGCCCAGGCGAGGCCCGGACCCGCTGCCGCCACGTCGAGCAACTGCGCGGCCGGGGCGGCCTCCGGGGCTGCGACGGCCTGCCACTCGCGGGCCTCCCCCAGGAGACCGGGAGCCGCCCAGGCCGTTCCGCCCCGCATCGAGGCGAGCCCGAGCCCGGCCCCGACCAATCCGCCTAATCCACCGATGAAACGCCGTCTTCGCACGAGGTTCCCCTCCCTGTCGGCAGCCCTGAAAGGCCAACACGGTGGCCCAGCCTGCCGGAGAAGGCAATGCACGAGGACGGCTCGATCCGGTCACACCGGCTTGACGGGAACCCCTCCGGCGGCGGCGCCCAACAGCGTGAGCCGGACATCCCTCGGCCCCGACGGTGTGGTCCCGTCCGACAACACCGCCAGCGCAAGTGTGTTGGCACCACGTGTGCGCAGGATCCCGTTCGGCAGCACGAACGTGTGCTGCGGCCCTACGTCGTTGATGTACTGGCCCATGTTCCAGCCGTTGAGGAAGACCTGGACGCGGTAGGCCCGCTCCGGGTCGTCGTCGAGGACGAGTCCGACGGAGGCGTCGACGCCCGGGTCGACGTCCAGCCGGAAGTCCGTCCGGTACCAGGTGACGCCCTGCCGCCGGTCGGCACGCGGCAGTTCGGCGTCCTTCCAGTCCCCGTCGTCGTACTCCGGGAGATGCCAGCCCTCGCGCTCCCCGTACAGCCCGCCGTTGTTCATCGGCCCGCGCACCGGGTCGTGCGTCGACGCGCCCTGGATCCGCCAGGTCACCTTCGGGGAGGCGCCCTCGAAGGTGACGGCGGTCAGTCCGCGCGCGGCCTTGTGGGTGTCGAGCGCCTTGCCGTCCATGTCGTGCTGCATCCGCCGGACGAGCACGGACAGGACATGCCGCTCACCACTCCCGCTGCGGTCCTCACGGAACCGCTTGCGCAGTTCCTCCGGCAGGGCGAAGCCGGCCCTGGCCGTCCAAGTCCCCTGCCGCGCCCGGTCCTTGTCCGGCACCGGCATCCGGTGCGTGCCCAGCGGCTCGCCGTCCAGCCAGGCCATCAGCAGGCCCTGCGTGCCCGAGCTGTAGGCGAGGGAGACGGACTCGATGCCGCCCTCGCCGGTCCACTCGCCCCGGTACCAGACGTCGCCGTAGTGGAAGCCGTAGTCGTCGGCGAACAGGACGGGCTGCCCGTCGGGCACGGGCGTGGTGCTGAACGACGTCTCCTTGTCGGCCGCCGTCCAGCCGGAGTCGTCGAAGCCGGGCTCGGCCTCCGGGTTCTCGGTCCGCCGCCGCCAGCCGTCGAGGGCGGGCAGCGCCGGCCGGGCCACGCCGGGCAGCGGCCGCAGCGCCAGCAGACTGCCGGAGGCGCTGATCCGGGTGGGCACCCGACGCCCGTTCCACGTGACATGGGTGATCCCGCGCGGCCCCCACACCTCCAGACCGGTCGCCGCGGTGGTGTCACCGGTGAGGTGGGCCGTGGAGCCGCGCAGCTCGGCCGAGCGCAGCAGCGCCGGGCCGTAGACGAGGAGCGGGCCGGACGGCGTCTCGTACGGCCACAGCCGCAGGGCCGTCGCGTCGTCGGCGAACAGCAGCAGCATCGGCGTGTCCACGCCGTCGCCCTCGACCCGCACCCGGCTCAGCCCGCCGGCGCCGAGCGGAGCGGTGACGTTGAGCTTGCCGAGATTCCAGGACCACGCGGGCTCCGCGTCCAGCCGCATGGGCGTCGGCTCGTCCGCGCAGTCCAGTACGACCTGCGCCAGATCGCCCCGCCGGCCCGCGAACACCGCGATCTCCTGGCGCCCGGCGGTCAGGCTCAGCATGGGCTGCGCGGTGGCGTGCACCAGCGTCCGCTTCCCGAGCTTCAGCCCGGCGGCGATCAGCTTGGCGTCCCGCGCCGGGACCGTGACCGGCACGTCGATCCCGGCGTCCGGCAGCGTCGAGGTGACCGCCTCGCCGGAGTCGTTGCGCAGGACGTAGAAGTGGGCGCCGGTGTCGGGGTTGGCCAGGTGGTAGACCTTGATCCGCTCGTCGGCTGCCCGTACGGCCTTCGCCCGGTTCAGCTTGGCGAGGTCCGGCACGTGGCGCAGCAACTGCCCGATCTGGTGCATCGGGGCGAGCTTGGGGGTGGCGTTGCGGGCCTCGTCGAAGGCGGCCCCGTAGTCGTACGACGTGTAGACGACCGGCGCGGGCAGCCAGCCCCAGGAGGTGCCGCCGTACGTCATGTAGACGTTGTGCAGCGTGATGCCGTTGGCGAGGTTGGTGAGGTAGAAACGCCGCTCGTACGCCGCGTCCCGGGTCCGGCGCGACTCGGCGTACCCCTTGCCGTCGAACCAGGACCCGCCCCACGGGTCGAACCAGCCCCCGCCGAACTCGGGCACGAACCCGGGCGTGCGCGGACTGGCCGTGGCCCCGCCCTTCGCCCCGCCGGTCCCGAAGTGCCCCCAGTCGGGCGGCACCTGGTCCGGCTCCGGATACCCGTCGAACCCGTACAGCCAGCGCCCCTTCTCACCGCCGGTGCCGAACGACCCGGGCGCCCAGTACCCGTTGCGCCCCTTGTCGTTGTGGAACAGCGGCACGTCGATGCCGTCGGCGCGGACCTTCTCGTACAGGTACGACATGTAGGCGCGCCCGGTCGGTTCGTCGACGTGCGCGTCGTACTCGTTCTCGATCTGGTACAGCAGGACCGTGCCCGTGCCCCGGGTGAACAGGCGCTTCGCGACGATGGCGTTGACGGCGGAAAGCCACTCGTCGACGTACCGCAGATACGTCGGGTCCGAGGTCCGGGCCCTGCCCTCGGTCGCGGTCAGCCAGCCGGGGAAGCCGCCGGCGTCGACCTCCGCGTTGATGTACGGGCCGGGCCGCAGGATCACGTACAGACCGGTCTCGGCGGCCATGCGCAGGAACAGGTCCAGGTCGCGCACACCCGTGAAGTCGTACCGGCCGGGAGCGGCGGAGTGGTAGTTCCAGGCGACGTACACGCTGACGGCGTTGTAGCCGTGCGCACGCGTCTTCTCCAGCATGTCCCGCCACAGGGACGGGCTCGGCAGCCGGAAGGGGTGCAGCTCGCCCGACCAGAGCACCAGGCGGCGGCCGTCGACCAGCAGCGAGTACCGGTCGAAGCCGACCTCGTGCCGCCGGCCGTCCGCGCTTGGCACCGGTGGCGGAGGGCCCGTGGGCACGCTCCGTGCCGTGTTGGCGGAGGTCGGCGACCCGCTGCCGGTCAGCGCGAAGCCGAGCGCGGCCGTGCCGGCGAGAGCGTGGAAGGTACGCCTGCTGAGCTCCAAGGGAGCGCCTCCTGTTGTGCTGCCGTGCCATACGTGGTGCTTACGTGGTGCTGGTGCCTCATTGTCCACAGGCCGACCGCGACAATGGCCGTATGAGGATCTCGGCACGTGCGGACTACGCGGTACGAGCGGTCGTGGAACTGGCCGTCCGGCAGGGCGAAGGGCCGGTCAAGGCGGAGACCGTCGCCACCGCGCAGGACATCCCCCACAAGTTCCTGGAAGGGATCCTCGGCGATCTGCGGCGCGGCGGTGTCGTCGACAGCAGGCGCGGCGGGAGCGGCGGTTACCGGCTGGCCCGGCAGGCCGCGGAGATCACGGTCGCGGACGTGATCCGGGCCGTGGACGGACCGATCGTCTCGGTGCGCGGCGAGCGCCCGACCGGCCTCGCCTACACGGGCACCGCCGAGCCGTTGCTGCCGCTGTGGATCGCCCTGCGGGCCAATGTGCGCAGGATCCTGGAGGGCGTGACGATCGCCGACCTCGCGGCCGGCGCGCTGCCCGAGCCGGTGGAGCGGCTGGCGGCGGAACCGGCGGCCTGGGAGAACCCGTGACGGGCCGCGCCCGCGGGGGAGCCGGTGGGTGATCCTCATCGCGTCCTCGGAGTGTCCTGGTCTGACGCACTGGTAACGCACCTTATGCGCCCGCCGGTACCGCTGGTGTCGACGGGGCCCGTGTGGACGGGGCCCCGCGCCCCTTCCCCTGATGTGATCCCGCCATTGTGAATGGCCGAAGACCGCCCTGGCCGACCCCTTCCGCCCTGCGTACGATGCGACCGCTCCCGGCCTTCACAGCTCCTTCATGCAATGGTCACAGGTCGGGCGCGCATGCGCTGTCGTCTTGACATGCCCATGCCATTCCCTGCTCCACCCCCCACGAACGGATGGGAGAACCATGGCCGGTGGCCTGCTTCTGAGCGGCGCGATCGCCGCGCTCCTCACCAGCGCACTCCCCGCACAATCCCCGTCCTCCGGGTTCGTCGACCCGCCCCCGGACAAGATCGTCATCAAGGTCGCCACGGTGAACGGCTCCGGCTGTCCGCAGGGCACGGCCGCGGTCGCCGTCTCCGAGGACAACACGGCCTTCACGGTCACCTACAGCGACTACCTCGCCCAGGCCGGCGGGGGCTCCGACCCGACCGCGTTCCGCCGAAACTGCCAGCTCAGCCTGATCGTCCACGTGCCTCAGGGCTTCACGTACGCCATCGCCAGCGCCGACTACCGGGGCTTCGCCTCACTCCAGCGTGGCGCGAGCGGCTCCCAGCGAGCCTCGTACTACTTCCAGGGCTCGCCCAGCACGGTGTCCAAGAACCACCCCTTCAGCGGCCCCTACAACGACAACTGGCAGGCCACCGACGAGACGGACTGGGCCCAACTGGTCTACGCACCCTGCGGAGTCCAGCGCAACTTCAACATCAACACCGAACTCCGGGTCAACGCCGGCACCCAGTCGGCCGACAAGGTCAGCTTCATGACGATGGACTCGACGGACGGGGACATCAGCACGGTGTACCACATGGCGTGGAAGAAGTGCCCGGAGTCCTGACGGGACGAGGGGTGGCCGGCCGGCCTGGCGGGCCACCCTGGGCTCCGGGAGCCTCAGCTGCGGCGGCCTGTGCCGGCCCCGGCCAGCGCCGTACCGAGAAGCACGTATGCGGTGAGGGCCAGGACCGGTATGTGCCCGCCCGCGCGGTCGATGTCGTCGGTGAAGTACCCGGACAACCCCAGCCAGACGAACCCACCGACGGCCACCAGCACGGTGTTGCCGGTCTCCCCCATCACCCGCATGCCGGCCCACAGCAGAAGGGGCATGAGAATCCATGAAGCGGCCGTGGTGAGCAGGAACTCGAAGGCGCCGGCCCACATGTCGTCTTCGCTCGCGGCCGCGCTCTCGCGTGCCCCCGCGAAGCCGGCGTACATGAGGGAGTGGCAGGCCGCGGTGGAGACGGCGACGGTGACGGCGCCTTTGACGAATCGTACGTACCGCATGGCGGGAATCCTCGCTCTTCGCAGGCGGATGGGCCCCGACACAGGTGCGTGGGGCCACTGCCGAGATCTTCGTGATGCGGCGGTCTCGCAGGCGCGGGATCCCAGGCTCTGCGGGCGTGGCCGGCGGAGTGGTCAGTTCGGGGCCTAGGTGTGCTGATCGGACAGGTTGGTGACGCGGCTGGCTGGGGTTTGGCCGCCGATGCCGGTGTGGGGTCGGTGGTAGTTGTACCAGTCCAGCC
>NZ_JBITJK010000039.1:0-87784 GCF_044459945.1 Streptomyces sp. NPDC050164 | reverse complement strand
GCCCGCTGGGCATCAGTCAGTGACAACGGCGGAATCTTCGGGCCCGGACGACTCATACCGAACCAACGACGAATCTCCGACTCAGGTCACTAGGGCCTGTCGTTTGGATCACGCCGCAGACGCGGAGTCTGGCACGCACCTCTGCGGCGGGAGTAGCCGCCGTGGCCGGCCCGATGAAGACGGCCGTGCCGTCGGTGCCGAGGCGGACCACGGTGCCGTTGCCGGAGTTCTCGCCGGGGGCGCCGACGGTCAGGTGGACGGCCGAGGTTCCTGAGTAGTCGCCGGCGGCGACCTCCGCGCCGAAGCGGTCGCCGGCCTCGGCGGCACCGGGGATCCCGTCCGCACCCTGGATGAAGGCCCGCGCGAAGGCCACGGCCAGGTCGGTGGTCAGCCGCAGGACCAGGGCGGAAGCGGCGTCGACACGAATGGTGCCCGCCACGCCGAGGTCCTCGCCGGGCAGTCCCGCCAGGACGTCCAGGACGCCGTCATCGTCGACATCGCGCGGTGCGACCGAGGCGCCCAGGGCGTCACCCGCTTTGGCGGTGCCGGGGATGCCTTCGGTGTCCTGGTGGACGGTGACGGTGTCGCCGGGATGGTTGAGGCCCCAGGCGTGGCCCCGCTTGATGGTGATCTGTCCGCCCGTCCGGCCCTGGGCGTCGGCGGCGATCGGCTGGCCCACCACCAGGTCGTCGCGGCCGTCCTTGTCGATGTCGCCGGCGTCGAGGGCACGGCCCGGGGGCACCTGGGCGCCGAATCCGCCGGTGAGGCCGTCCGGGCCGCCGGTGAACTCGACGACCTTGCCGATGCCGTGGGTGTCGACGGTGGTCACCGCCAGGTCGTCGTAACCGTCGCCGTCGAAGTCGCCGACGGCGCCGTCGATGGCGACGGCGGGGTCGAAGCCGACCCCGTGGGTGTGGACGCTGCCGGTGGCGCTGCCGCGCCACACGAGCCAGGAGCCGCTGCCGGCCGTACCGGGACCGAGGCCGATCGCGTCGTCGAGGCCGTCGCCGTCGACGTCCCCCACCTCCACGTCCGTGCCGAGCCGAGCCGAGTCCGGCGGCCCCCAGTGGGCGCCCGTGGTGAAGGACGTGCCCGCCGTCAGGCCCGAGGGTCCGGTCAGGACGGTGACCGAACCCCGGTCCGCGTTGCCGCTGGTGTCGTTCTCGCCGGGTGAGCCGACCACCAGGTCGAAGCGGCCGTCGCCGTCCAGGTCGCCGGAGGCGGTGGCGGCGCCGAAGCGGTCTCCGGGCTCGACGGCGCCGGGCACCGAGCCGGTGTCCTTTGTGAGCGTGCGGCGGCCGGTCGCGGTGGGGCCTGCGGTGGACCCGGCAGGACGGTCACCGAGCCCGCCGCGGAGGCGGCCTCGGGAGTTCCGGCGACCAGGTCGGAGGAACCCTAGGCGTCGAAGTCGTACGGCGTCCCGGGCCCCGCGGCGCGTGCGGGAAGAGCCGTCAGGCCGGACACGGCCAGCACGGCGCAGGCGACGAGGGCGAGCGCTCGCGCCTGCGCCCTCATGCCTTGCTCTTCAGCCAGGCGACGATGCGGTCGTACACGCCCGGCTCGCTCAGCAGGGAGCCGCCGTGCGCGGACCCGGCGACGACCTGCGTCTGGATCCGGCCGCTGGGCACCCCCTTGGCCGCGGCCGTGGCCTTCAGGTCGGTGGAGTGGACAGGCGGCACGAAGTCGTCTTCGGAGTGGATCAGGTACATGGGGGCGTCGGCCTGGTCGACCCAGTTCTTGGAGACCATGCTGCGCCAGGTGTCCCAGCAGGAGGGGTGGAGCGTGGTGGAGGTGTCGCCGGAGTCGGGGTAACAGCGGGCGAGGATAGTCGAGTTGTCGCGCAGTTTGCGCTTCTTGGCGTCGGTGTGTGTCGCCGTCGTTCCACGCCCGGTAGGGAGAGGCGACGGGCGAGAGGGCGACCACGCCCTTGAGCCGGAGGGCGCCCGCGCCGTGCGCCGCCGCGTCGGTGGCGAGCTGGCCGCCGGCCGAGGAGCCGAGGAGCAGCACACGGTCGGGGTCGACGTCGAACTCGGCGGCGTGGGAACGGATCCAGGCGACGGCATCGGCGACATCGTCCCGCTGGGCGGGCCACGCGGCCTCGAAGTTGAGCCGGTATTTGATGGCGAACACCTGGAAGCCCTCGGCGGCGAAGCGATCCGCGGAGGAGGACCAGTCGGTCTGGTGGTACCAATAGCCGCCGTGGATCAGCACCAGCGTCGGCTTGGGGCCGGAACTGCTCTGGTTCCAGTGGGCGTCGAGGGTCTGGCGCGGGTGGGTGCCGTACCGGTGGGTGGAGTTCGCGGCGCCGGCCTGCACGGTCTGTGTCGTGCGGGCCGACTGGGCGGCCGGGGCCGTCGATGCGGTGGTGGACAGGGCGGCGGCGCCGGTCACGGTGAGGGCGGCGAGTGCGGGCAGCAGTAAGCGGCGCATGGGTGTGTGCTTTCGGGCGGAGGAAACGGAAGAAGAGGTGAGTGGACGGTCGGTCCCGCGGCGGCATAAGGCGTGCCGCCGCGGGACCGACCGGGGTGAGGCCGGGGCGCGCGGCGTACGCGTGCCGCGGACTCGGCGGGTGTGACGCGGAAGCGTCGACGCGTCAGCGGATCACGGAGCCGAACGTCTCACCGGCTGCCGGCAGGCCGCCGGTGCCCGGCTGGAACGTCGTGACCGGCTGTGTGGCGCCGCCCAGGACGTTGGCCCACGGCACAGCGTGCGCGGATCCGTACGAGACGGGCCCGTTGGGCAGACCGAGGTAGAGCTCTAAACCGGCGGCGTGGAGCGCGGTGCCCACCTTCTGCGCGTTGCCCAGTGCGCCGGGGATGCCGAACTTGCCCGGGTACACGGTCGCGATGAAGGCGCCGTTGGTCAGGCTGAAGGTGTAGACCGTGCCGCCGTCGGTGGCGCCGGTGCTGTCCTCGCCGGGCACGCCCACCGCGAGCAGGGTGTTCTGCGCTGTGCTGACCGCGCCCGGGGCAATGTTCACAGCCGACAGGGACTGGCCGAAAGCGTCCCCGGCCTCGGTAGCGCCCGGGATACCGGGGGCGCCCTGGTAGATGCCGGAGATCTGGCTGACCACCGGCAAGGCGGCCGTCAGCCTGGAGCAGGGGTCCGGCACCGGGGTTCTTGCCTCGATGGCGTCCGAGGCCGGCGACCAGTTCGGCGCCGCCCTCGCCGCCGGCACCATGCTCGCCGGTGATCCGTACCTGGCCGTCGGCGCGCCCGGCGAGGACGCCGCCGGGGGCCTCAGCGATGCGGGCGGAGTCGTCTACGTGCGCGGCACCGGCGCCACCAACGTCCTGATCCACCAGGACAAGTCGGGCGTGCCGGGTGCCATGGAGGCGGGCGACAAGTTCGGCTCCACCATCGCCGGTTCGCCGCAGCACCTCGTGGTGGGCGCCCCGGGCGAGGCCATCGGCACGCTGGCCGCCGCCGGTGGTGTCTCCCTGTTCAGCCACACCCTCAACGCCGACAAGCGGCAGGGACGGCGTGTCCGCCTGCATGGGCGACACTGGCGGCCCGCTGGTCCGCTCGGCGGGCGGCACGCCCCAGCTGGTCGCCCTCAGCAGCCGCTCCTACCAGGGCGGTTGCTTCGGCATCGACGCGACCGAGACCCGCACCGGCTCGTACGTGGCGAGCGTCGCGCCGAACCGGTCCTTCGCCTCCGAGCCGCCAGGCACCGCGGCGAGGTCCTGGGTGAGCTCGGCGGTGCCCTTGCCAGGCATCGCCGCCCGAGTCGACGACCTGGCCGCCTGGGTGCGGACCAAGACGGCCGCGGCCCGCATCACCGACTTCAACTGCGACGGCGTCCGCGACACCGCGATCGCCGACCCCGACGCCTGGGTGAATCCGGTGGCCGTGAGACGGAAGGTGTCGACGCGGCCCGCGTTGGCGGCCTGGGAGCCGTCCTCACCCGGCGAGCCGACGGCCAGGATCGACTCGGTGCCGTTCGCGGAGGCGCCGGCCCGGTACTGCACCAGGGCCAGCGACCCGCCGAACCGGTCGTCGGCTTCCGCGCCGCCCTCGACGGTGTCGAGGTCCTGGTCGAGACCGGTCACGCCGGTCGGCAGCTGCGGTCGACGCCTGCTCGGCCGCCTTCAGCGCGTTGTCGGCGGCTCCGGTGGCCCCGTTGGCTGCTTCGGTGGCTTCCTTGGCCGCGTCCACTGCCTCGCTCGCGTTGTCGGCGGCCCGGTTGGCCGCCGTCGCCGCGGCCGTCGCGTGCGCGGCGGCGTCATTGGCCGCGTCCCGCGACTGCCGAGCGGCCTTGGCGGCCTGACCGGCGTTCGTCTGGGCGGCGTTGGCGGCTCGGGTGGCCTGGTCGGCGAGCCGCTTGGCGCGGGCCGCCGCGGCGGCTGCCTCGTTGCTCTTGGCCCCCGCCTCCCCGGCCCAGTGACCGGCGTCGGCGGCGGCGGCAGCGGCGTTGACGCCCGCGCTGGCCGCGGCCGCGGCCGCCTTCGCCGCGTTGGCCATCTTTGGCCACTTCCTTGACCGAGTTTGATCGGCGTTCCGCTGTGCACTGCCCCGACCGCCTCCGGGAACTCCTGCGGGAGCTGGACGACCCCGAGCACCTCGAACTCCCCCGGGACCATGACCTTCCGGCCGCCCGGGAGCGTTTCGACCAGCTGGCCGCCGCCCTGGAGCGGCGGTTCGGCTCGTCCGTGACGGCCGGCAGGGCGCAGGACGCGAGCTTCCACGGGTTCGTCACGGTCCCCGCCACGGCCACGGGTGCGGACCGAGCCCCCTGGAGGACGACGAGATTCCCGAAGAGATTCCGGCGACGCTGGCGGCCGAGTCCGGCGACGAGGACGAAGAAGAGGAAGAAGCACCACCCCCGGCCTGGTACGACCGGTACTTCCCGTTACATGTGAGACGTGGCCCGACCACCCTCAGGGCGCGGTGTCCTCGGCGAGGACCCGCGCCATCGTGCGTTCGGCGAGGGCCGTGATGGTCACGAAGGGATTGACCCCGATCGACCCGGGCACCAGCGAACCATCGGTGACGTACAGCCTGGAGTAGCCCTTCACCCGCCCGTAGTCGTCCGTGGCCCGGCCCAGTACGCAGCCGCCCAGTGGGTGGTAGGTGAAGTCGTCGGCGAAGACCTTGCTCGGCGAGCCGAACAGGTCGTACCGGTAGATCGTGGAGTTCGCCCTGTTGATCCGGTCGAACAGTTTCTTCGCCATGCCCACCGACACGGCGCTCTGCGCGGCGCTCCACCCGAGCCGCACGGCACCGGTCACGGAGTCGTACGAGAAGGACGCCCGCTCGGGGTTCTTGGTGATCGCCAGATAGAGGCTGACCCAGTGCTCGAGCCCCACGGGCAGGGGCGCGATCTCGGCGAAGACGGGATTGGCTGTGTTGGCCCAGTCGTCGATGCCCATGACCGGCATGGTCGACTGGTTCGCACCGACCGTGTCCCACACGTGGTTGGCCCGGCCGAGCATCACGTTGCCGTTGGTGCCCCAGCCGGTGCCGACGCCGGCGTCCAGGGCGGGGAGCGTGCCCGACTCCCGGGCGCGGACGAGGAGTTCGGTCGTACCGATGCTTCCGCCTCCGAGAAAGAGGTACGTGCAGCCGTACTCCTTGGTCTCGACGACTGTGCCGGTGTCGTCGATCCGCTGGGCGGTCAGTACGTACGTCCCGTCGGCCGCCCTGCTGATCGACGTCACCCGCTCCATGGTGTGGAGGGTGACGTTCCCGGTGCCGAGCGCGGAGGCGAGGTACGTCTTGTCGAGGCTGCGCTTGCCGTGGTTGTTGCCGTAGATGACCTCGCCCGCGAGAGCCGACTTGGTGGCCGTGCCGGCCGCCTCGCGCTCCATGTGGCCGAAGTCGTAGACGTTCGGCACGAAGGTGGTCTTCAGGCCGGCGTTGTCCGCGTGGGTGCGGGAGATCCGGGTGAAGCGGTACCACTCGGTGGTTTCGAACCACGCGGGGTCGATGGTGTTGACTCCCAGCATGGAGCGGGCGCGTGGGAAGTACGTGCTGTACATCTCCGCGATGTCCACGGTGGGGAACTGCTCGGCGAAGTAGGAGCGGAGCGGGGTAACCGCCATGCCGCCGTTGACCAGGGAGCCGCCGCCGACGCCCCGTCCGACGTACACGGACATGTGGTCGTAGTGCACCCGGTCCAGGACGCCCGGGTAGGCGCTGATGTCCCGGTTGACCAGGTCGAGCCAGAGGAACGTGGCGAGCGGGGCCTCGGTGCGGGTGCGGAACCACATGGAGCGCTGGTCCGGGGTGCGGGTGGAGCAGAAGATCCTGCCGTCGGGGCCGGGGGTGTTCCAGAGGCGGCCCATCTCGAGGACGACCGTGCGGATGCCGGCCTGGCCGAGGCGGAGGGCCGCCACGGCGCCGCCGTAGCCGGAACCGACGACGATGGCGGGGGCGGTGTCGACTGCGTCGGGCTCGGCGGCTCGGGCGGTTTGGAGGCCGATGCGGGTGAAGCCGAGGGTGGCTGCCGTTTGCAGGGCTGCCATGCCCAGGATTTGACGCCTTGTCAGCTGACGATGCATCAGGTTTGATGTCATGTGCGCAGCATCGGCGGATTTTTGGGTTCCGCCTAGTGGGGTGCCACCCTTCAGCGTCGGCGGCTGCGGTCCGTTGTGGTCGATCGCGCAGTTCCCCGCGCCCCTGGGGCATCTACAGCAAGTTTCTCAGGTGCTCCGCGAGCAGGTCCCAGCGCCACTTCTCCTCGACCCATTCCCTGCCCCGCTCCCCCATTCTGCGGCGCAGCTCGGCGTCTGCCAGGAGGGTGATGATGCGGTCGGCCGCCTCCTCGGCAGAGCCGCCGCGGACCACCCAGCCCGTCTCGCCGTCGAGGACCGCGTCCGGTGCGCCGCCCGAGTCGCCGGCGACGACCGGGAGGCCCGTCGCGGAGGCCTCCAGGTAGACGATGCCGAGGCCCTCGACGTCCAGGCCGCCGCGGCGGGTGCGGCAGGGCATGGCGAAGACGTCGCCGGCGCCGTAGTGGGCGGGCAGCTCCGCCCAGGGCACCGGGCCCGTGAAGCGGACGGAACCGGCGACGCCCGTGTCGTGGGCGAGCTTGCGGAGGTCCTTCTCGTACGGGCCGCCCCCGACGATCAGCAGCACGGCGTCCGGCTCGGCGGCCAGGATCCGTGGCATGGCCTGGATCAGGGTGTCCTGGCCCTTGCGCCGCACCAGCCGGGAGACGCACACCACCACCGGGCGGTCCGTCAGCCCGAGCCTCGCCCGGATCTCGTCGCCGCCCGACCCGGGGTGGAAGGTCTTCTCGTCGACGCCCGGCGGCAGCTGCGCCATCCGCGCGGCCGCCCGCGGGCTCAGCGCGCCGGCGATCCGGGAGCGCGTGTACTCGCCGAGATAGGTGATCGTGTCCGTGGAGTCGCCGATGCGGCGCAGCAGCTGCCGGGCGGCGGGCAGTTGCGCCCAGCCGGCCTCGTGCCCGTGCGTGGTGGCCACCAGACGTTCGGCGCCCGCGCTCCGCAGCGCCGGCGCCATCAGGCCGAGGGGGGCGGCCGCCCCGAACCACACCGAGGTGCACCCGTGTTCCCGCAGCAGCCCGACGGCCCGCCGGGTGACACCCGGCGTCGGCAGCAGCATGGTCGTACGGTCCCGTACGACGGTGAAGGGCTGCTCGGCGTCGAAGGCGGCGGTCGCCTCCAGGCCCTCCCGGCTCCGCTTCCAGGTCGACGCGTAGACGACCAGCCGCTGTGGGTCCAGCCGCAGCGCCATGTTGTGCAGAAACGCCTGGATGCCGCCGGGGCGGGGCGGGAAGTCGTTCGTCACGATCAGGGTCTTGCGCACGCCGCCGACCCTACCCAACCACTTCTCAGGGCCGTACGCGCCGGCAGGTGTGGCACGCTCACAGCTGTCGGGGACATCATGGCCTCCTCGACACGGCACGCGGACGGGCAGGGATCAGGTGAGGACGACGGGCACGAGGCGGTCCCTGGCATGTCTGCTGGTGGCTTGGTGTCTCACGAGGCTGGTGCTGCTGCTGTTCGTGCTGAAGGTGTACGTCTTCCCGGGCCCGGACGTGACGAGCGACGTGTCCGTGATCTACCAGGGCTGGTACGACGTCCTGCGCAGCGGAACGTTCCCTCAGGACGACGTCACCTGGCAGTACCCGCCCGCCGCCGCCCTGGCCATCCTCTCCCCCGGCCTGCTGCCCTTCCTGCCCTACGCGACCGCGTTCTTCGTGCTGGTCTGCGTCACCGACCTGGCCGTCCTGGCCCTGCTGGCGTACGCGGGCCGGCGCCCCGGCAGGTCGCTGCACGGCGCCTGGGTGTGGGTGGCGGGCGTGCCCCTGCTCGGTCCGACGGTGTACGCGCGCTACGACGTGATGGTCACGGCGGTGGCCGTGGCGGCACTGCTCGCGGGCGCCCGGTACTCCAGGGTGATGGGGGCGCTGGCTGCGTTCGGGGCGCTGCTGAAGGTCTGGCCGGCGATGCTCCTCCTGGCTGCCCGCCGACCCGCCTCCTGGGTGTCGGCCCTGGTGACCGGCATCGCGGTGACGGGCGTGTTCGCCCTGGTCATGCCGGGGGCGTTCGCCTTCCTGACCTTCCAGCGCGACCGGGGCACCGAGGTGGAGTCGCTCGGCGCGCTGGTCTTCCATGTCGCCCGGCACTTCGGCTGGGAGGGCGAGGTGCGGCTGAACTACGGCTCGATCGAGTTCCTCGGGCCGTATGTGAGCGAGGTGAGCACGGGCGCGCTGTTCCTGACGGGGGCGGCGTTCGGCTGGCTGGTGCTGTGGCGGCTGCTGGCCCGGCACTTCGAGGAGCACACGCTCGCCGACGCGGCCTTCGTGGCGGTGCTGATGTTCACCACCACCAGCCGGGTGATCAGCCCGCAGTACATGGTGTGGCTGGTCGGGCTGGCAGCGGTGTGCCTGTACTTCCCCGGGAGCCGGATGCGGCTGCCGGTCGGGCTCGTCCTGGTGGCGTGCTTCGTGACGGTGCTGGAGTTCCCGCTCTACTTCGGCAACGTGGTGGCCAGCGACGGACTCGGGCTGACCCTGCTGTTCCTGCGCAACGGCCTCCTGGTGGCCGCCGCGCTCCTCGCGGCCCGCGCCCTGTGGCGGGCGACGGTGCCGCGCACGGCCCCCGCTCCCGTGCCCGCTCAGCCCACCCGCACCGACGAGACCCCGGTCTCCACCTGAGCCGGAGCCCGCCGGAACAGTACGCCCGCGAGCACACACTGCATCGCCGCCGCCACCGCCAGCGCGAGGCACACACCGGGCAGCCCGAGCCCCGTCAGGCCGTACGCGAGCGGCAGCTGGACCGCCGTTCCGAGCACGGTCACGCGCAGCAGCCTCGGGGCGTCCCCGCTGCCCTCGAAGACCCCGCCGAGCGCGATGAGGCAGGCCATCAGCAGCAGGTAGGGCCCGACGCAGCGCAGGAACAGCACACCCTCGCCCGCGACCCCGGGTCCGGCGCCGAAGGCGGCCATGAGCCACGGGGCGGTGACGGCCAGCAGTACGGCCGCGGCGAGGCCGATGGCTCCGGAGACGAGCACGGCCTGCCGTCCGATCTCCCGGCGCGCGTCCCTTCCCTCACCCCGCGTGTGCGCGGTGTGGATGGACGCGGCCTGGCGGACGGCGTAGAAGGCCATGGTCGCCACGTACATGACCTTGTAGGCGATGGAGTACGCGGCCACCGCCGTCACCCCGAGCCGCGCCACGATCGCGACCAGGACCAGGGCGCCCGCCTGCCGCACGGTGAAGTCGGCGGACATGGGCAGGCCGGTCGTCAGCGTCCGGCGCAGGGAGACGGCCAGGGACTCATCCGGTGCCGCACCGCGGGCGCTGCGCAGCAGTGCGTTGCGCCGGAGCGCGACGAGTCCGGCCCCGAGCGCCACGGACCGGCACAGCACCGTGGAGGCGGCGGCGCCCTGGACGCCGTAGAGGTGGATGAGGAACGGGTCGAGGGCCAGGATCAGGCCGTTGGACAGCAGGGCGAGCCGCATCGGGGTCCTGGTGTCGCCGGCGCCCTTGAGGATGCCGTCGACGAGTTGCTGGGCGAAGAAGACGGCCACGCCGGGCATGGAGAGCGCGAAGTACGCGACGGCGAGCGGGAGGGCGGCGCCGTCGGCCCCGCCCAGCACCAGCCGGGCCAGTGGTTCGCGACCGAGCAGGCCGCCCGCCACCACCAGGGGTGTCACCAGCGCCCACAGCGCCCAGCCGCCGCGCACGGCCGCCCGTACGGCGGCGGGGTCGCGGGCGCCCCGGGCGTGTGCGACCAGCACGGTCGTGCCGGAGCCGAAGACCAGGGCGATGCCGAGCAGCACGTTCTCCGTGGTGGTCGCCACGGCCACGGCGGCCACGGCCGGACCGCCCAGCCGGGCGACCCAGACGGTGTTGATGATCCCGGCGGCGACGGACGCCAGGAGCGAGAGGTAGACGGGGCGGGCGAGCTGGAGGAGTTGCCTGCGGTGGGCGTTCACGGTGACTGTCCCCCTGGGTCCTGGCGAACCTCGGTCCTGGTGAACCTCGGTCCGAGCTAGCTCGATTCGAGGTAGCTCGTTAAGAGGTAGCATGAGGGCTCACGCACTCGCAAGGAGGACCATGCTGGAGCTGTCGATCCTGGGCTTCCTGGCCGAGGAGCCGCTGCACGGCTATGAGCTCAAGGAGCGGATCAAGGCGCTGACCGGCCATGTCCGGCCGGTGAGCGACGGCGCGCTCTACCCGGCGATCACCCGCCTGGTCGGGGCGGGCCTGCTCGACCAGCGCACCGAGCCGGGCGCGAGCGCGGCCCCGCGCCGGATCCTCGCCCTCACCGACCGGGGCCGCGAGGAACTGCTGGAGCGACTGCGCCGTCCGAAGCAGACCGAGATCACCGACCACGTCCGCTTCAACACGGTCCTGGCGTTCCTGCGACACCTGCCCGACCGGCACGAGCAGGCCGCGGTGCTGCGCCGCCGGCTGGACTTCCTTCAGACCCCGACGAGCTTCTTCTACGACTCCGGCAAGCCGGTCCGCGCCGAGGAGGCGGACGACCTGTTCCGCCAGGGCATGCTCAGGGTCGCCCGCGCGACGGGCGAGGCGGAACGGGCCTGGCTGCGGGAGGCCATCGCGCTGCTCGAACAGCCGGGTTGAGACCGCGGGGCCGAGCCGGGCCTCCGACGACCGGGGCCGCCCACGCTCCGACCAGACGACCCGGGCTCCCGCGATGCGGCCCCGCCACACCCCGACCGCCCAAGCCGAACCCACGACACTCCGGCCCCGCCACACCCCGACCACCCCAGCCGGACCCACGGCGGCCGGGGCCGGCCAGCCCCGCTCGGCCGAGCCGGGCCCACCGCGGTCCGGCCGGCCACTGCACCATCAGCCGATATGGACCCGTCGGCCGCCCCACCCAGCCCGATCAGCCCAGTTGAACCCTCAGGTAGTCCCGCCACTCCTCCGTGAAGGCCTCCGGCGTCGTCCCCAGCACCTCGCGCATGGCCTGCTCCACCGCCCCGGCCCGCTTCCGGTGCTCCCCGACGGCCCGGTAGAACTCGCCGAGCCGGGACTCGCCCCAGCGGTCGGCGATCAACCGGCACGCCGTCCAGCCGCCCTCGTAGGCCCGGGCCAGACGGCTCGCGTCGCCGGTGAAGCCGAAGTCCTCGTCGTCCGGGAGGGCGGACGGGATCTGGCCCTGGGTCACCGCGCGGGACAGTTCGGGCGCGGCCTCGGGCGGCGTGCGGCCGGCGGCCCGGTAGCCGACCCAGTCGGCGTAGCCCTCGGACAGCCAGAGCGGGGTGGCGGGGGTGGTGTGGGCGCGGGTGGCGACATGGGTGGTCTCGTGGGTGACGACGACCTGCTCGCCGACGGTGCCGAGGAGGGCGAACGCGTCCGGATTGACGATGACGCGGTCCGCGGGCGCCTGTGCGGGTGCGCCCGTCTCGCCGGTGGTGACCGCCGCGATCCCACGGTAGGAGGAGGCGGGTGAGCCGAGCAGCCCCGCCATCGCCTCCAGTGACTTCGGTACGAGCAGAACCACGCGCCGGCCCCAGTCCGCGCCCCACGCCTCCGAGACGGCGGGCACCGCACGGTCGGCCAGGTCCGCGAAGCCGCGCAGCGACCGCCCGGACTGCCCGACGCCGAGGACCAGGCTGCGCTCGCCCCGGACGACCTGTACGGGCCCCTGGTCCCAGAGTTGCTGGGCGGACTTCCTCGCGGGCCGGTCGGCGTCGACGGACCACTGCCCGTCCGCGTCGCGGCTGAGCCGCAGAGTGCGGCCGGCGGTCACCGGTGCCCGGTCGTACCCCGCGACGCGGTAGCGCAGTTCGGCGTCGGCGGTGGCCGTGTCGCCGGTGCGGCGCAGGCCGGTCACGCGGTACGACCAGTCGGCCAGGGGCAGCGCGCGCACGTGGGCGAAATCCGCCCCCGTGCCGGTGCGCGCGTAGGCCCGCTCGTCGTGGTCGAGGACCGCTGCGGCCCGCCGGTCGAGGAGCCGCTGGACGTCGGCCGTGGCGCTGTCGGCTGCGGACCGGCCCCCGCATCCGGTCAGGAAGACGAGCAGCACGACGAGCGCCACCACCGGGGACCTTGACCTTCGACCAGCCACGTTCCCGATCGTACGGGCGCCCGGCCGCGCCGGTCAGACCCTCGTGACCGACGAGACCGGCATCATCCCGACCGGGTCGTAGCGCACGGGCGCGCCGGGGTAGGGCGCGTGGATGACCTGGCCGTTGCCCATGTACATCCCGACATGGCTGGCGTCGGACCGGTAGACGACCAGATCACCGGGGCGCGCCTGGGACAGCGGGACCTGTCGGCCGGCGTACCGCTGGGCCTGCGAGGTGCGCGGCAGGGAGACCCCGGCCTGCGCGTACGACCACTGCATCAGGCCCGAACAGTCGAAGCCGGAGGGGCCGTTGGCGCCCCAGATGTAGGGCTTGCCGAGCGCGCTGCGGGCGGCGGCGACGGCGGTGGCCCCGCGTCCCGAGGCGGCCGTGGCGCTGCCGAGGTCGGGGATGCCGTCGCGGCCGGAGCGGGAGGCACGGTCGTAGGCGTCGCGCTCGTTGTCCGGAAGGGAGTCGAGCAGCCGGCGGGCCGTGGCGAGCTTCCGCCCGACGGTCTTCTTGTGGGCGGCGACGGCCTTGCGGCTCTTGTCCAGTTCGCGGAGCTTGCCCGCGGTCTCCTCGCGGTCCTGGGCGAGTTCACGCATGGCCTCCTGAAGCTCCTTCAGCTCACCGGCCTGGTGGGCCGTGATGCGGTCCAGCCGGGAGGCCTTGTCGAGGTAGTCGTCCGGGTCGTCGGAGAACAGCAGGGCGAGGGACGGGTCGATGCCGCCCGACCGGTACTGGGCGCCGGCGAGCGAACCGAGCGACTCCCGCATGGAGTTGATGCGCTGCTGCTGCCGGGCGATCCGGTCCTGGGCGGTGCCGACCTCCTCACGCAGTTCGTCGGCGCGCTCGTCGGCCTCGTTGTAGACCTCGGTCGCCTTCTCGGCCTGCTCGTAGAGGCGCTCCATCTTGGCCCGGGTGTCGTCGTACGGTGCGGCCGCGGCCGGTACCGCGCCCAGGGCGGTGGCCGCGACGGAGAGGAAGCTGACCGCGACACTGGCGCCCCGGTCGAACCCGGACGGCGCAAAGCGGCATTGGGACCCCACGGGAAGCCGCACTCCTTCCGCTGACGGACTAGGAAACGCGGCAGACAGTAGCCCCGCGACGCAGGGCCGCCAACGACCATCCGTGGTATTTCCGTGGGTATGCGACACCACGCCCCGCCACTGACGCAGGTCACTGGCGGGGCGTGGGCTCAGTCGAGGCGGTCGCGATTCGCCCGAACGGCGGACACGGTGTCCCGATCTTGAAGACGCCGGGGGTCGGTCGGGGCCGTCGAGCGGAGTGCGGGAGTCCGGGACGTCAGACGCGGACGCCGAACATGAAGGGGCCGCCGATGGTGTCCATCGACTCGTAGCGGACGACCGTGCCGGTGCGCGGGGCGTGGATGATCTGCCCGTTGCCGGCGTAGAGGCCGACGTGGTGCAGGTCGTCGAAGAAGAAGACCAGGTCGCCGACCTTGAGCTGGCTGACCGAGTAGATCTTGGTGCCGATCTGGGACTGCGCCTCGGAGGTACGCGGGATCTGCACGCCGGCGGCGGCGTACGCCCGGGAGGTGAGGCCGGAGCAGTCGTAGGAGCTCATGCCGGTGGCGCCGTAGACGTAGGGCTTGCCGAGCTGGCTCTGGGCGAAGGCGTAGGCCGCGGCGGCCCGGCCCGAGCTGGGCGGGACGTTGCCGGTGAGGGCGTCGCGCTCGCTGGCCCGGCTGGCGCGGCTCTGCTCGGCGGCGAGTGCCGCCTTCTCGGCTGCGGTGAGGCTGTTGAGGAGCTTCTGCGCGGAGGCGAGCTTGCCCTGGACTTCCTTCTTCTTCTTGCCCAGCTCGGTGCGGGTGGAGGCGAGGTCCTTGAGCTTCTCGGAGGCCTCGGCGCGCTCCTGGGCGAGTTCGCGCTGCTTCTCCTGGACCTTCTTCAGCGCCTCGACCTGCTGGCTGCTCAACTGGTCGAGCGTGGAGGCCTTGTCGAGGTAGTCGTCCGGGTCCGCAGAGAGGAAGAGCTGCACGGAGGGGTCGATGGAGCCGGACCGGTACTGCGACGCGGCCGCGAGGCCCAGGCTGTCGCGCAGCTCGTTGAGCTCCTCCTGGCCGCGGGCGACGTTGTCCTGGATGGTGGAGATCTCCTTCTGGAGCTTCTCCTGCTTCTCCTTGGCCCCGTTGTACTTCTCGGTGGCCTGCTCCGCCTCTTCGTAGAGCTTGTCGACCTTGGCCTTGACCTCGTCCTTGCTCGGCTTCTCACTGGGAGCGGCATTGGCGGCCTGCGAGCTGAAGGCGACGGCAGCGGCAGCGGCGGTGGTCAACACGGTCACACGTGCGCGGCTCGGCTGCTTGGGACGACGGTGGGACGCCACGGGTGACAAGCTCCTTCTCGGCCCCTCCGCCGTCGCTCCCAGTGAGCGATCACCCGAGCGGAGGTTCGGGGCCTGACCCTAGTGACCTTCCTGTGATCAGTTCAAATCCTCAGATGAAAAATCGCGTCACGGTAGGCCAACTTTTCCCCTCGACTCACAGGCAGTGAGGAACACTTGACTCAACGTGGCACACATGTCTCATCAATTCAGGCATTGCGCCCGGACGTTACGTATCGCCCGCACGGTTCCTAAGCTCGCGAAAGACGCTTCAGCAGCATCGCCGAGGCCACGGGCCGGGCGCCCGCGCGGGCCACGCCGTCGGCGACCTCGCGGTCGGTGGAGGCCACGATGACCGGCCGGCCGGGCGGTTCGGCGCGCACCAGTTGGCGGATCAGCTCGTCGGCGGTGACACCCGGCTTCGAGAACAGCACCCGTACCCCGCGCGGCGGCGCGAGCAGTACCGGCGCGGCCAGTTCGGCCCCGTCGAAGACGCACGTCACCTCGGCGCCGCTCTGCGCCGCCAGTTGCGAGAGCTGCCCCAGCAGCCTCAGGCGCTGCTTCTCCAGCGGCATCTGCGGATAGCCGGTCTTGGTGACGTTGTAGCCGTCGACGACCAGATGGGCCTGCGGCAGCGCCAGCAGCTGGTCGAGGACCTGCGGGTCGTTCTCGGACAGGGCGCGGGCGGCGATGTCCTTGGGGCTCATCCGGCCCGGCTCGACGGCGTCCACGGTCTCGGCGGGCCGCACCGACACCGGCGGCAGGGCCAGTTCGCGGCGGAGCCCCTGGGTGGCGTCCAGCAGGGTGTCCAGCAACAGCCGTACCCGCATGTCCTCCACGCTGCGGCCCTCGCGCGCCGCCCGGCGCGCCGCCTCCAGGGCGGCCTCGGTCTCGCCCAGCCGGGCCTTGAGCCGCCGGGTCTCGCTCTCGGCGGCGGACACCTGGGCCTGCCCCTCGGCGCGGACGGCCTCGATCTCGCCGTGCGCCTTGCGCAGGGCGGCCTCGCCGCGCTTGACGTCGCTGACGGCGGCGCGGAGCTTGCGGTGCAGCGACTCGGCTTCCTTCTTGGCCGATTCCAGCTCCGTGCGCAGCCGCTCCGTCTCGGCCCTGGTGTGGTCACGGGCGCGGGCCAGCTCGGCGCGCAGCCGCTCCAGCTCGGCCCGGTTCTCCTCGTCGGCCCGCTCGGCGTCGGCCCGCTGGGCCTCCTCGCCGGCGGCGGTCACGAGCTTCACCCAGCCGGGCGGCCGCAGTACGTAGGCCGCGGCCGCCACGTCGAGCGGGTCCGCGGCCGGGGGCGGGGAGCCTGAGTCGAGGGCGCCGGTCAGTTCCGGCTGGGCCTCTCTGAGCTTCTCCCCGATGCGCTGCCGGAACAGCGGGTCGGTCTCCAGCGCCGCGGCCATGGCGTTGCCGGCGAACTTGGCCCGGCGGTTCGGGGCGAACCGGGCGTACTGCCTGAGCTGCGCGGGCAGCTCGCCGACCGTCAGCGAACCGAAGCCGTCGGAGACGATCTGGACGACCCTGCGGCGCACACCGTCGGGCAGCGGACGGTCGAGCACCTCGGCGGCGCCGTCGCCCGGCCCCCCGCCCGTGGTCTCCACCATCCGTCACACCCCAATTCTTGCGGGGCCGTCCCCCACTCTCGACTTCGCCCGAGCGGGGGGACCCCCATCGTCAGGAGCCGGCACCCGGCCTGTCCACGAGTTCCACCTGGTCCACCGCGTTGCACCAGCGGCAGCGCACCGACTCGATGGTCTCACTGAGCACCTCGCGCTCCTCGACCTTCGGCTCTCCGGCCAGGTCGAGGTGGACGTACTCGACGACCTTCGACGAGCGGGTCACGTCGAACCTCGTGAGGTTGCCGCAGAGGGCGCAGCGCCACCGCGTCGAGGCGGTCGGCAGGGGAACCGTCATCGTGGCCTGTTCTCTTTCCTTCTAGTGTCCGTGACGCCACCGGCATCCCCGGTGCGTGTGGCTCGTAACCCTACGGCCTGGCGGGTCCTCGCCGCCCGCGCGTCCACGGCGGCGAGGCGGTCTGTGCGGTTGCGTCCGGTTACGTCATGCTCTGTGTCCATGATCAGCAAGTGGAGTGCGTCGATCGTCCGGGCCGGCAGATCGGTCCGGGGGGCGTCGGCGCCGGTGACGTACTCACTGATCGCTCTGTGCTGCGCGGTCTTCCTGGCCGGCCCCGCCTCGGGCCTCAGTCCGGCGTACGGCACGGGCGACGACCTGCTCGCCGCGCAACGCGCCTATTTCCGGCGCTGGGGCGTGATCCCCGCAGAACTGTTCGAGGGATCCGCCGGATCGGCCCTCACCCCCGCGACGGCCCTCTTCGTCCACGGCAGCTGGGTGCACCTGCTCGGCAACATGCTCTTCCTCTACGTCTTCGGGGCGATGACCGAGGAACGGATGGGCCGGGTGCGGTTCACCCTGTTCTATGTCGGCTGCGGCCATCTGGCCCTGCTGGGCTACGCCGCCGCCAACGCGGACTCCGAGCAGTCCCTGGTCGGTGCCTCGGGGGCGATCTCGGCGGTCCTCGGTGCCTTCCTGTACCTGTTCCCCCGGGCCAGGGTGACCAGTCTCCTGCCGTTCCTCTTCTTCCTGCCGGTGCGCTTCCCGGCCTGGATCGTGCTGCCGTTCTGGGCGGCGCTGCAGTGGCTGGCGGCGGGGCGGGCCTCGGACGGACCGGGCGTGGCCTACCTAGCCCACCTGATCGGATTCGGGCTCGGCTTCGGCTATGCGTCGGTCCGCTACGGCCGTCCCACCAGCCCTACTAGAGTGAAGGCCGCCCCTGCTCCGGCCCCCGAGGGAGAGAACCAGCCGTGATCACCGCGATCGTCCTCATCAAGACCAGCGTGGACCGGATCCCCGAGATCGCGGAGTCGATCGCCGCGCTGGACAGCGTCAGCGAGGTCTTCTCCGTCACCGGCACCTACGACCTCATCGCGATGGTCCGGGTGAAGGAGCACGAGGACCTGGCGGAGGTCATCCCCGGCCGGATCAGCAAGATCCCCGGGGTGGAGGGGACCGACACGCACGTGGCGTTCCGTACGTACTCGCAGCACGACCTGGAGGCGGCGTTCTCGATCGGGCTGGACAACTGAGGACCGCTCCCGGATGCGGAGCTCCCGGATGAAGAGTTCTTCATCCGGCCCTCATCCTTCTCACCGTGTTCCCGGCGAATGATCGGGCACATGGCTTTCACTCGTCGTATGGCGGCCCTGTCCGCCGTCGTTCTGATCCCGCTGGGTATCGCCGCGACCAGTTTCGCGCTCTCGGACCGCCCGGAGTCTCCGAAGGTCCCCTCAAAGGTGGTGCTGGACAGCGACTCCCCCAAGCCCACGCCCACCCCCGAGCCCACACCCGATCCCTCTCCGGACGACGAGGTCGTGCCGCGGCAGCCGGTGACCGACAGCCCCACGATGGATGACGATGACGACGACCACGGTCAGGGCGCCGGAGACGACGGGCCCGACGACGGACGCGACGGCACCAACTGACCCGGCCCGTCGGCGGATCACCGCCCGGGTCCGCATCCTGCTGTGGTTGCTGCTCGTCATGGCGGTAGCGCTGATCGAGGTGACCACGACCACCCGCTCGTTCCTGATGCGGGACGTCGACAACCGGATCAACCGTCTGCTCACTCAGGAGGCCGACGAGTTCGCCGGCTTCGAGGAGCGGGGCAGGGACCCCGAGACGAACCGTCCGTTCACCACCGCGCCCCGCCTGCTGACGGTCTTCCTCCAGCAGCAGAACCCCGACGCCGACGAGGAACTGATCGGCCTGGTCCGCAGGCCGGACGGTGACCTGGGCCAGATCCGGCAGCAGGGCGCCATCCGCGCGGGGCTGCCCCTCCACCGGGACGCCGACGCCAGACGCCGCATCTTCGACTCGCCGGAGTCCTCCGGCACCGTGCAGCGGCCGCAGGGCGAGATCCGGTGGGCCAAGGTCACGGTGGCCCAGGCGGGTGCGGAGCCGGACGCCGCGTTCGTCGTGGCCATCCACCCGGAGCCCGAGCGGCAGCGGGTGAACAGGGTGTTCCGCACCCTGCTGATCATCTCCGGCGTCGCCGTGCTGCTCACCACCGGCATCGCCTGGGTGGTCGCCGGACGCATCCTCAGGCCGGTGCGGCTGGTGCGCACCGCGGCTGCGGAGATCACCGAGCAGGACCTCACCCGCAGGATCCCGGTGCACGGCAACGACGACATAGCGGCTCTCGCCGAGACCTTCAACGGCATGCTCGACCGTCTGGACCGGGCCTTCGCCGCGCAGCGCGAGTTCGTCGACGACGCGGGCCACGAGCTGCGCACCCCGATCACCATCGTGCGGGGTCATCTGGAGGTCATGGGCGACGACCCGGCCGAACGCGAGGAGACGGTCCGGCTGGTCACCGACGAACTCGACCGGATGAGCCGCATCGTCGAGGACCTGCTGGTCCTGGCCAAGACCGAACGTCCCGACTTCGTCGTCCCCGAGCCGGCTCAGGTAGCCGAACTCACCGCCGACGTCTTCGTCAAGGCCCGCACCCTGGGCGAGCGCGACTGGCGGCTGGCCGAGGTCGCCGACGTGGAGAGCGAACTGGACTTCCAGCGGATCACCCAGGCCATGGTGCAGCTCGCGCAGAACGCCGTGCAGCACACCATGCCCGGCCAGACCGTCCGCATCGGCTCCCGGACTGCCGGCCCGCACGTCGAGCTGTACGTCGCCGACTCGGGCACCGGTGTCCAGCCGCAGGACACCGAGGTCATCTTCGAACGCTTCCGGCGAGGCACCGCCCGGCGAGGCGCACGCGGCTCCGGCGCCGGACTCGGGCTGGCCATCGTCAAGGCCATCGCCGAGGGGCACCACGGCCACGTCCGGCTGTCCGACACCCCCGGCGGCGGCGCCACCTTCACCCTCGTTCTGCACGCGTCACAGGCACCGGAAGGCCATCACACGTGAACCGCATCCTCATCGTCGAGGACGAGGAGCGCATCGCCTCCTTCATCGAGAAGGGCCTGCGCTCGAACGGATTCACCACGACCGTCGTCACCGACGGCGATGCCGGCTACGAGTACGCCCTGACCGGCGGCTTCGACCTCGTCGTCCTCGACATCAACCTGCCCGGCCGCGACGGCTTCACGATCCTGCGCGAACTGCGCGAGGCACGGGTGACCACCCCGGTGATCGTGCTGACCGCACGCGACTCCGTACGGGACGCGGTGGCCGGCCTGGAGGGCGGCGCCGACGACTGGATGACCAAGCCGTTCCGCTTCGAGGAACTGCTCGCCCGGGTCCGCCTCAGGCTGCGTACGGCGGCCCGGGCACCGGAGGTGACCGTGCTCAGGGCCGGTTCGCTGAGCCTGGACCTGCGCACCCGGCGCGCCAGGTCCGGGGAGCAGACCGTCGACCTGACGGCCCGTGAGTTCGTCCTGCTGGAGCTGTTCCTGCGGCACCCGGGGCAGGTGCTGTCCCGCGAGCAGATCCTCTCCCACGTGTGGGGCTACGACTTCGACCCCGGTTCCAACATCGTGGACGTCTATGTCCGCACACTGCGCAAGAAGCTCGGCGCGGAGCGGGTGGAGACCGTGCGCGGGATGGGGTACCGGCTTCCCACCGGGTGAAGTTCCTTTCATGTTCGGCTCATCGACGGCTCACCGCCCGGATGAACCCTCGATGACGTGACATGGAACCCACGAGCTCTCACTGCCCTGTGCGTGGCACTGTCGCTGTGCGCTCTGCTGGCCGTCCCGGGGAACTTCCCGGGACTCGGCGGTGACGCCCGCTTCACCCTCGCCGTGTTCGTCCTGGCGACCTGTGCGTGGATCGGAACGCCGATAGACGACACGTACATCGCGCTGGGCGCCGCACTGGCGCTCACGGTGACCGGTGTGATCAGCAACGACACCCTGTTCGGCACTCTCGGCGACTCCACCGTGTGGCTGCTGATCTGCGCGTTCGTCCTGGCGGCGGCGGTGTCGCGGACCGGGCTCGCCGGCCGTGCGGCGGTCTTCCTCGTCAGCGGAGCCCGCACCGTGCGGCAACTCGTGCACCTGACGACGACGGCCCTGGTCGTCACGGCGTTCGCGGTGCCGGCCACCTCCGGGCGGGCCGCGCTGGCGCTGCCGGTGTTCCTGGCCCTCGCCAAGGTCCTCGCCGACCGAAAACGACTGGTCGTGATGCTGGCGCTGCTCTTCCCGACCGTGATCCTGCTATCGGCAGTGGCGACTTTGATCGGTGCCGGCGCGCATCTGATCACCGTGTCGGTGCTGTTCGAGGCGACCGGGCAGCACATCGGCTTCACGGAGTGGCTGCTGCTGGGCCTTCCGCTGGCCGTGGTGTCGTCCCACCTGGCCGCCGAGCTGGTGCTGCTGACGATGACGCGACGCGAGGACCGGCGCGGCCCCGTCCACATCACCGCCCAGCAGATCCAGGAGCACAGCGAACAGGCGGTCACCGGCCCGTGGACGCAGGCCGAGAAGCGTTGCGCCCTACTGCTCGCCACGGTCGTGCTGCTGTGGTGCAGCGAGCCGCTGCACCACCTGCCGCCCGCGATCGTGGCACTGATCGGCGCGGTCGTGGCCGCCTCGCCCGCACTCGGCACCGTACGCCTGAAGGACGCGCTGAAGACCGTCCCCTGGTCGCTGCTGTTGTTCATGGCGGCGACGATGGCGATGGGCGTCGCGCTCGCCGACTCGGGAGCGGCGAAGTGGCTGGTCTCCGGCCTGCCGACGAACGAGCCCCCGATGGTGTTCCTGGCGATAGTGATCGTCATCAGCACGGCGGCCCACCTGGTCCTGCAGTCCCGCTCCGCCCGCTCCTCGGTCCTGGTCCCGCTGGTCGTGGCCGCCTCCGTCGGCGTCGGCGTCAACCCGGTCGCCGCCGCGCTCGCCTCCACCGCCGCCGCCGGCTTCTGCCACACGCTGCCCGCCTCCGCCAAGCCGGTCACGCTCTTCGCGCAGATCCCCGGCACCCCCACCTACGCCCCGCGCGACCTGCTGCGGCTGTCCGCCTTCCTGGCCCCGCTGACCGCCGCGCTCGTCCTGCTCTTCGCCGTCGCAATCTGGCCGTTGCTCGGCGTCTCCGTCACCCGCTAAGGAGCCCTCATGCTGAACCGTGTCGTCGTAGCCCCCAGTGGTTTCAAGGAGTCCCTGTCCGCGGAGGCCGCCGCCGACGCCATCGCGGCCGGCGTACGCCGGGTCCTGCCCGACGCCGAGCTGGACCTCGTCCCGCTGGTGGACGGCGGCGAGGGCACGGCCCTCGCCCTGGCCGCGGCGACCGGGGGCAGACTCGTCCCCGTACCCGCCACCGGTCCGATCGGCGAGACCGTCGGCTCCCACTTCGCCCTGCTGGGCTCCGGGGACACGGCGGTGGTGGAGATGGCGGCGGTCGCGGGCCTCTCCCTCGTCCCGCGCGACCTGCGCGACCCGGGCGCCACCACCACCTACGGCGTCGGCGAACTGATCCGGGCCGCACTCGACTCGGGCGTCCGGCGGATCCTCGTCGGCTGCGGCGACTCGGGCACCTCCGACGGCGGCGCGGGCGCGCTCCAGGCGCTCGGGGCCCGGCTGCTGGACGAGCAGGGCGAGGAACTCCCGGTCGGGGGCCGGGAGCTGACGCGGCTGCACCGCATCGACCCGAGGGGCCTGGACACCCGCCTGGCGGGCGTGGAGCTGCTCGTCGCCTGCAACCCGTACAACGTGCTGTGCGGAGAGCGGGGCGTGGCCCGGGTCTTCGGCCCGCAGAAGGGCGCGACGCCCGAGCAGGTGGAGCAGTTGTCGGCCGGACTGGAGAACTGGGCCTTCGTCCTCACCCGCGATGTCGCCGTCCCGGACAGCAACCTCCGGTACGGTCCCGGAACCGGGGCCTCCGGCGGCCTGGGCGCCGGCCTCGCCGCCCTCGGCGCCCGTCTCCTGCCCCGCTTCGACGTGCTGCTGGACCACCTCGACCTGGACGCCCGGCTGGCCGGCGCGGACCTGGTGATCACCGCCGAGGGCGCCCTGGACCACCAGACGCCGCGCGGCAAGGTCCCGGCCGAGGTGGCCCGCCGGGCCAAGCTCCACGGCCGCCCGGTGCTGGCCCTGGCGGGCACGCTCGGCGAGGGCGCGCACGAGGTGCCCGGCGTGGACGCGTTCAGCGGCATCCTGCCGGCCCCGATGGCCCTGGCGGAGGCGCTGCTCCGGGCGAGCGAACTGCTCACCGACGCCACGGAACGCGCCCTGCGGATGATCGTTCTGGGCGCCCGGCTACCGGTGGTCTGCGCACCGGCCGTTCAGGCGGAGGTATCCGGCACGCAACGCCCGTCCTCCGTGCGGTAGTTCCACTGCGCACCGTCCGTCACGAGCTCCTTCACGGCCCGCACGAACCGCTCCACGTGCTCGTCCGGCGTGCCCGCGCCGAAGCTCACGCGGATGGCGTTGAGGGACTTCTCGCCGGGCGCCGCCTCCGGTGCGCCGCACTCGCCCTGCGTCTGCGGGTCGCTGCCGAGCAGCGTGCGCACCAGCGGGTGGGCGCAGAAGAGCCCGTCCCGTACGCCGATGCCGTACTCGGCGGACAGGGCGGCGGCGAAGTGCGAGCTGTTCCAGCCCTCGACGACGAAGGAGAGCACTCCCACGCGCGGCGCGTCGTCCCCGAACAGGGACAGGAACCGCACCTGAGGGACGTCGGCGAGCCCCTCCCGCACCTTGGCGACCAGGTACTGCTCGCGGGCGACGAGCGTGTCGAAGCCGGCCTCCGTCAGCGCCTTGCAGGCGGAGGCGAGTGCGTAGGCGCCGATGACGTTGGGCGATCCGGCCTCGTGCCGGGCGGCGCTGTCGTGCCACTCCACGTCCACTCCCCCGTCCGTGCGCCGGGTGACCTTGCGGCTGGCGCCGCCGCCCGCGAGGTACGGCTCGGCCTCGCGCAGCCAGTCGGCCCGCCCGGCCAGCACACCGGAGCCGAAGGGCGCGTACAGCTTGTGCCCGGAGAAGGCGACCCAGTCGACGTCGAGGTCCTTGACGGACACGGGGTGGTGCGGGGCCAGCTGGGCGGCGTCGAGCACGATCCGGGCGCCGTGGGCGTGCGCGGCCGCCGCGAGCTCCCGTACGGGCCACAGCTCGCCGGTGACGTTCGAGGCGCCGGTGACGCAGACCAGGGCCGGCCCGTGGGGGTCCCGCTCGGCGAGGGCGCGCTCCAGCGTCTCGACGGCCCGGCGGGGGCTGCGCGGGGCGTCGAGGAAGGTGACGCGGGCGTCGCGCCAGGGCAGCAGGGAGGCGTGGTGCTCGGTCTCGAAGACGAAGACCTGGCAGCCGGCCGGGAGCGCGGCGGCGAGGAGGTTGAGGGAGTCGGTGGTGGACCGGGTGAAGACGACCTGGTCACCGCCGCGGCAGTCGAGGAACTCCGCGACCGTCCGGCGGGCGTTCTCGAACAGATCGGTCGACAGCTGGGACAGGTACCCGGCACCGCGGTGGACGCTGCCGTAGTACGGCGCGTAGGCGGCGACGTCGTCCCAGACGCGCTGGAGCGCCGGGGCGCTGGCGGCGTAGTCGAGCGCGGCGTAGGTGACCTCGCCACCGGTGACGAGCGGGACGGTGACATCCCGGCCCAGCACGGGCAGCGGGGCACAGACGGACGGGGCGGCGGCCACGGTGGAGACGGACATGACGGAACTCCCGTGAGAGACAGGGGGTGAAGAGAAAAAGGGTGCGCGGAGGCGGGGCTCTGCGGCCCTAGCGCATTCGCTTGCTCACGGAAGACTCCTCGAGGACCAGGACCCCTGGCCCCACGCTTTTCCAAAAGCGTGCGAGGGGTCCGCGCTTGCCGTAGACCTTGCTGACTACGGCCTGGTCTTCACCCGGGGCACCCCGCCACGGACGGAGGGTTGCCGGACAGTCGGCCGGGGCCTCATGACTGTCACTCATGACCTGGAAAGGAACGTACGAGAATGATCGAGGTCCCGCAACCCGCGTCCGGATTGCGGGACACCCCGCGCTACGCGTTGCTCGCCGCCACCCACCGCTCCAGGGTCCGCTTGGCGGCCCCGGAGTCGATCGATTCGGCCGCCTTCGCCATGCCGGCGCGGATCTGCTCGGCCAGCGTCCCCGGGCCGGGGTCGAGGGCCACCAGGGCCGCCGCCGAGTTCAGCAGGACCGCGTCTCTCACCGGGCCCGTCTCACCGTCCAGCAGACGGCGGGCGACCTCCGCGTTGTAGGAGGCGTCCGCGCCGCGCAGCGCCTCCACGGGGACGAGTTCGATGCCCACGTCGCGCGGGTCGAAGGACTCCTCGGTCACCTTGCCGTCCCGGACGATCCACACCCGGGACGTAGCCGTGGTGGTCAGTTCGTCGAGGCCGTCGTCGCCCCGGAAGACCAGGGACGAGTTGCCGCGCTCGGCGAAGACGCCCGCGACGATCGGCGCCATGCGCGGGTCCGCGACGCCGACGGCCTGGGCCCGTACCTTCGCGGGATTGGTCAGCGGACCGAGGACGTTGAAGATCGTCCGGATGCCCAGCTGTCCGCGCGCCGCACCCGCGTGCCGCATCGCCGGGTGGAACTTGGCCGCGAAGCAGAAGGTGATCCCGGCGTCCTCGGCGACCTGGGCCACCCGGTGCGTCGGCAGTTCCAGATTGACGCCGAGCTTCTCCAGCACGTCCGACGCCCCGGACGCCGATGACGCCGCGCGGTTGCCGTGCTTGACGACCTTCGCACCCGTGCCGGCGATGACGATCGCCGACATCGTGGAGATGTTGACGGTCTTCGCCCCGTCGCCGCCCGTGCCGACGATGTCGACGGCCGGGCCCGGCACCTCGATCACGTTCGCGTGCTCGTACATCGCCCGGACGAATCCGGCGATCTCCTCGACCGTCTCGCCCTTGGCCCGCAGCGCCACCACGAACCCGGCGATCTGCGCGTCCGTCGCCTCGCCGCGCATGATCAGGTCCATCGCCCACGCGGTGTCGTCGGCGGTCAGGTCCCGGCGGTCCAGCAGACCGTTCAACAGCAGGGGCCAGGAGCGGCCCGCCGCGGTGTCGCCTCCAGCGGGGATCACAGCGCTCATAAGCCGCTCCAGGGTCAGGCGTCCCGCACTACGGGACGAGAGTCTCAACGAGGTCCACCCTATCCAGCCGCAGGGCACGGCGAAGGGCCCCGTCCGAACACCGGACGGGGCCCTTGGCGTGGCGTGGCGAAGCAGTGATCAGTGGTGGCCGTGGCCGCTGGTGATCTCCCGGTACTCCTCGGCGGTGGGCTTCGGGATCTGGGCTCCCTCGCCGTAGTAGGACTCGCTGAGCTTGGCGCGCAGCTTCTCGGAGCCCTTCACCTTGCGCTCGACACCGTTCTCGTCGACCGTCGGGCCGATCTCGACCGGCTGGTACTGCTCGTGCGCCGTGAGCGTGTACATCTGCTCCTGGCTGAGCGGCTCGTGCACCTCGATGAACTCACCGTGCGGCAGGCGCTTGATGATGCCCGACTCGCGGCCGTGCAGCACCTTCTCCTTGTCCCGGCGCTGGAGGCCGAGGCAGATGCGCTTGGTGATGATGAACGCGATGACCGGCCCGGCGAAGAACCCGATCCGGACGAACCAGGTGACCGCGTTGATCGACAGGTGGAAGTGGGTGGCGACGATGTCGTTGCCACCGCCGATCAGCATGATCATGTAGCCGGTGACCCACGCGACACCGAAGGCGGTGCGCGTCGGGGCGTTGCGCGGCCGGTCCAGGATGTGGTGCTCGCGCTTGTCCCCGGTGACCCACGACTCGATGAACGGGTAGAGGGCGATGATCCCGAGGAAGAGACCGAACAGCACCAGCGGGATGAACACGCCCAGGACGAGCGTGTGACCCCAGAA
The DNA here is from genome assembly GCF_044459945.1 of Streptomyces sp. NPDC050164. Taxonomy (NCBI): domain Bacteria; kingdom Bacillati; phylum Actinomycetota; class Actinomycetes; order Kitasatosporales; family Streptomycetaceae; genus Streptomyces; species Streptomyces sp. NPDC050164. The sequence goes on along the minus strand of NZ_JBITJK010000039.1, from coordinate 61,129 downwards.
GTCGATCTCCCAGCCGGGCATGGCCCGGACCAGACCCTCGGCGAAGCCCATGTACCAGTCGGGCTGTGCACCCGTCGACACCTGGTCGGGCCGGTAGGGGCCCAGGACCCAGATCGGGTTGACGGTCGCGATGCCGGCGAGGGCCGCGATGACACCGAAGACCAGGAAGAAGTAGCCCCCGGCCTTGGCCATGTAGACCGGCAGCAGCGGCATGCCGACGACGTTCTTGTTGGTCCGGCCGGGACCCGCGTACTGCGTGTGCTTGTGGTAGACGACCAGGATCAGGTGGCCGACCACGAGCCCGAGCATGATGCCCGGCAGCAGCAGGATGTGGATCGAGTAGAACCGGGCGACGAAGTCGGTGCCCGGGAACTCCCCGCCGAACAGGAACATCGAGATGTAGGTGCCGACGATCGGCATGGACAGGATCGCGCCCTGCGTGAAGCGGACGCCGGTGCCGGAGAGCAGGTCGTCCGGGAGCGAGTAGCCGGTGAAACCGGTGAACATGCCCAGGACGAACAGCAGGAAGCCGAACAGCCAGTTGATCTCGCGCGGCTTGCGGAACGCGCCGGTGAAGAAGACGCGCATCATGTGCACGAACATGCCGGCGAGGAAGATGATCGCCGCCCAGTGGTGGATCTGCCGGATGAGCAGACCGCCGCGCACGTCGAAGCTGATGTCCAGGGTGGAGGCGAACGCCTCCGACATCAGCTGCCCCTGGAGCGGGACGTAACTGCCGTGGTACTCCACCTCGTTCATCGACGGGTGGAAGAACAGCGTCAGGTACACACCCGTCAGGATGATGATGATGAAGCTGTAGAGGCAGATCTCACCCAGCATGAAGGACCAGTGGTCCGGGAAGATCTTGCGCATGTTGGCCTTGGCCAGGGAGTAGATCCCGAGGCGGCCGTCGGCCCAGTCGGCGACCCGCTCGCCCGCGGGTGCCTTGCGGCGTTCTTGTTCAGTGCTCATCCGCGCTCCCAGAAAGCAGGGCCGACGGGCTCTGCGAAGTCGCCGAGCGCCTCGAGGTAGCCCTCGTCGTTCACGCCGATGCGGAGCTGCGGCAGGGCGTGACCAGCGGGACCGAAGATCACTCGGGCACCGTCGGAGAGGTCGAAGGTGGACTGGTGGCAGGGGCAGAGCACGTGGTGCGTCTGCTGCTCGTACAGGGAGATCGGGCAACCGACGTGGGTGCAGATCTTCGAGTACGCGACGATGCCCTCGTGCGACCACTCGAGCTCGCGCTTGTCCTTGATGTTCTCCGGCTGGATCCGGACGATCATCAGGGCGGCCTTGGCGATCTCGTTCTGGAACTCGTGGTCGTGCTCCTCCAGGCCCTCGGGCTTGGCGAAGGTCAGCGAGCCGACCGCGACGTCCGACGGACGCAGCGGCTCGTTCGTGTTCATGTTGACGAGCAGCTTGCCCTTGGACCAGAGCGTGTGACGCAGCTTGTCCTCGGGCAGCGGGCCGAGGTCGCGCAGCAGCACGACACCGGAGAGCGGCAACAGCGTGAGCGCGCCGAACATGGTGGTGCGGATCAGCCTGCGGCGGCCGATCGCGGACTCCTTGGCGCCCTGATTGAAGTCCGCGAAGACCTTCTCGCGGACCTCGGGCTCCGCCTCGATCGGGTGCCGCTCGTCGGCGACCTCCACGTCCGACATCAGGGTGCGGGCCCAGTGGACGGCGCCCGCGCCGATGCAGAACAGCGCGATGCCGAGCGTCATGCCCAGCGCGAAGTTCAGCGCACTGATGTGGCCGAGCGGGAAGATGTAGACCGACTTGTCGACCGGGATCGCCACGAATGCGGCGATGAAGGCGATGGTGGCCAGCATCGACACCGTGAACATCAGGGCGACCGAACGCTCGGACCGCTTGGCGGCCCGCTCGTCGACGTCCTGGATCCGGTGCTCGTGGGGGGGCAGGCCCGGGTCGGCGAACGGATGCTCGTCCGCGGGGCTCAGCGCCCCGTGCCCGTGCTCGTCATGTCCTGCGGACTGCTCGGCAGGCAGGTTCTCTTCGGGAATGTCTTGGCTACTCATGACTTCTTGGCCTTTGCGGTCCGGGCGGCGACCCACACGGCGACGGCGATCAGCCCGCCGAGACCGAAGATCCAGCCGAACAGGCCCTCGCTGACCGGCCCGAGGCCGCCGAGCTCGAGACCGCCGGGGCTCTCGGACTTGCTGCTGTTGACCGCGTCCAGGTACGCGATGATGTCCTTCTTGTTCTTCTCCGACAGCGTGGTGTCGGGGAAGGACGGCATGTTCTGCGGGCCGGTCTCCATGGCCTCGTAGATGTGCTTCGGGGAGACACCCTCGAGGTCCGGTGCGTACTTGCCGTGCGTCAGCGCACCGCCCTTGCCGGTGAAGTTGTGGCACTGCGCGCAGTTGGTGCGGAACAGCTCACCGCCCTTGGCGATGTCGGCGCCCTGGGGGCCGTACTGCTCCTCGTTCGGGATGGCAGGCCCGGCGCCCAGCGAGGCGATGTAGGCCGCGAGCTGGTCGATCTCGGCCTGGCTGTAGATGTTCTTCTTCTTGGGGACCTGCGGACCCTGGGAGGTGGCGGCCGGCATACGGCCGGTGGCCACCTGGAAGTCCACGGCCGCGGCGCCCACACCCACCAGGCTCGGCCCGTCGGAGGTTCCCTGACCGCCGGTGCCGTGGCAACTGGCGCAGCCGACCGAGTAGAGCTTCTTGCCCTCCTCGATGGTGAGGGACTGGGCGGTTTCGTCGGCCTCAGCCTTGCTCGTGGGTGCGAACACGGCGTACAGCCCCCCGCTGAAGAGCAGCGCGAGGAGTAGGACGACGACCGCCGCCAACGGGTGGCGTCGTCGTGCGGAGAGCTTTTTCACGGATTACCCCGGTGTCAGGATCTTCTGCGTCGGTGCTTCTGGGATGCGTGCCTCGTCGGGCGCGCGCTGCGGTCCCGCTACTTGATCATGTAGATCGTGGCGAAGAGGCCGATCCAGACGACATCGACGAAGTGCCAGTAATAGGACACGACGATCGCGGCGGTCGCCTGCTCGTGGGTGAACCTCCGGGCCGCGTAGGTCCGGCCCAGGACCAGCAGGAAGGCGATGAGACCGCCCGTCACATGCAGGCCGTGGAAGCCGGTGGTCAGGTAGAAGACCGAGCCGTATGGATCGGAGGACAGGGACAGGCCCGCCTCCTTGACCAGCTCGGTGTACTCGAAGACCTGACCGCCGATGAAGATCGCACCCATGACGAAGGTGACGATGAACCACATCCGCAGCTTCTTCACGTCACCGCGCTCGGCGGCGAAGACGCCGAGCTGGCAGGTGAGCGAGGAGAGCACCAGGATGGTGGTGTTCGCCGCCGAGAACGGGAAGTTGAGATGGCTCGCCATCTCCTTCCAGTGATCGGGACCCGTCACCGATCGCAGGGTGAAGTACATCGCGAAGAGGGCCGCGAAGAACATCAGCTCGGAACTCAGCCAGATGATGGTTCCGACGCTGGTGAGGTTCGGCCGGTTGACCGACGGGTGCGCGTGCCCGGTTTCTACTGTCGTTGCTGTCGCCACGACCGACATTATGTCGGTCGCTTATCCCGCCCTCACTCCGGGGGGTGCCGTTCGGAGTGTTGGAGCCGGTCGTACCGGTGTTGACGTGGTGTTCAAGGGAGTAGCATCCGCCCATCGGGCCTGTCCTTACGACGCTGACGTCACGGAGGAACAATGCAGCCGACCGCCACGGTGCTGGTCTACAGCGACGACTCCAACACCCGCGAGCAGGTGCGGCTCGCCACGGGACGGCGGCCGGCGCCGGACGTTCCCTTGGTGGAGTTCGTGGAGTGTGCGACTCCGGGTGCGGTACTCAAGGAGCTGGACCGGGGTGGGATCGACGTCTGTGTGCTGGACGGCGAGGCCGTGCCGATGGGGGGTATGGGGCTCTGCCGGCAGATCAAGGACGAGGTGTTCGACTGTCCGCCGGTGTTGTTGCTGATCGGGCGGCCGCAGGATGCGTGGCTCGCGACCTGGAGCCGGGCTGAGAGTGCGGTGACCCTGCCGGTGGAGCCGGTGGAGTTCGCCTCTGCGCTGGCTTCCCTGTTGCGGTCGAGGGCGGCTTTGAACGCCTAGGAGCTCGGGGGTTCCTCATCGTCGGCGGGTGCGGGTGGTCTGTGGCTTGTCGCGCAGTTCCCCGCGCCCCTGAAGGCGTTCAGGCGCTCTGCGGCCTCAGGCGGGCCCTGTCCGCCGGTGTGGGCCCCTCTGGGGTGCCGGCTGCCAGGGCGCTGCCCGTGCGCCACTGCTTCCACTCGAGGTTCCAGTCGCCGAAGCCGTTGCCGAAGGGGGCCATCGTGTCGCCGGAGGAGTTTATGACCTTGACGATGTCGCCCTCGCGGATGTTCTCGTAGAACCACGCGGCGTTCTCGGTGCTCATGCCGGTGCAGCCGTGGCTGACGTTGGCGTACCCCTGGGAGCCCACCGACCAGGGGGCGGCGTGGACGTACTCGCCGCTGTTGGTGACCCTGACGGAGTGGTGCACGATCAGGTCGTAGAAGTCCGAGGCGCCGATGCTGGCGCTGGTCATGCGGACGGTGCCTTCCTTGGCCAGGACGACCTTGACGCCGTTGCGGGTGTCGTAGCCGGGCCTGCCCGTGGTCACCGGGATCTGCCGGACGATCTCGTCGTTCTTGTGGACGGTCATCCGGTGCGCCGCGACGTCCGTGACGGCGACGACCTTGTCCGCCGTGGTGATCGTCAGCGGCTTGGCCTTGCCGCCCCACATCCGGTCGCCGATCTTGATGCCCGGCAGGTTGCTGCGCACCTGGACGGTGGCCTGTGCGGGCCAGTAGTCCTTCGGGCGGTAGTGGAGCTTCTTGTCGTCCACCCAGTGCCAGGCGCCGTCCGCCGCGGGCATGGAGGAGACCTTGAGGGCCCGTTCGACGACGGCCCGCTGGGCCCTGTCCTTGACGGGCCGGCTCAGCTCGGCCGTGATGGGCTGGCCGACGCCGTAGGTGCCCGCCTTGGGGCCGAAGGTGACGTCCAGGCGCTTTTGCGTGGTGGGCTTGCCGGTGGCGAAGGTGAGGACCTTGCGGCCGGGTGCCCCGTCCTCGTCCTCGGTGCTCACACGGACCGTGTAGCCGGCGTCGGCGGCGAGCGGTGAGGTGCTGTGCCAGCGGCCGCCGTCGGCGGCGAGTTCGCCGGCCACGTAGCGTCCGGCGGCGTCGTAGGCCGTGACGTCCGTGATGCGCCCGTTGGAGTCCTCGGCGACCACTTCCAGGGGCTTGTCCGGGTCGGCCTTCTTGCGGCCCTGTGAGGGGGCGTTGAAGGAGATCTGGTCCGCCGCGTCGTAGGGGCGGTGGGAGAGGGGGTTGCCGTCCGAGCCGCAGGCGGTGACGCCCGCGCAGAGGGCTATCACCAGCAGCGTGCAGCTGACGACGGTGCGGGGGCGGGAGATCGCTGTGTGGCTCATGGCCTCACGCTAGGAAGCCGCGTCAACTGCGGCACGCCGGGTGACTCGTACGAGTGACATGTATTGCTGCAAAAGCAGGGGCCCGGACGCTCCTTGCGGAGTGTCCGGGCCCCTGAAGAGCTCGGCTCGTGTTACTGGGTGCGGTTCTCACCGCGGTAGTACTCGAAGACCCAGCCCCAGACGCCGATCAGGACGATCGGCAGCGAGAAGTACAGCAGCCACCAGCCGATCGCGATGGACAGGAAGGCGAGGGCGCCACCGATCGCCAGGGAGAGCGGCTGCCAGCTGTGCGGGCTGAAGAACCCGACCTCGCCGGCGTCGTCCGCTACGTCCGCCTCCTTGTCGTCCTGCGCGCCCACGTCGACCCGCCTGGCCGTGAAGCCGAGGTAGAAGCCGATCATGATGCACAGGCCGAAGGTCAGGAAGAGGGCCGTGGTACCGGCCGGCTCCTTCGACCACACGCCATAGACCACAGCCATGGCGAGGACGAAGACGCTCAGCCACATGAACATCTTGCCCTGGATCTTCACTTGCCGGCCTCCTTGCCACCAGCGATGGCCTTCTCTCCGTGACCGACGTTCTCGAGCTGGTCGAGGGCGGCGATCTCCGGGTGGTGCAGGTCGAACGCCGGGGATTCACTGCGGATCCGCGGCATGGTGAGGAAGTTGTGCCGCGGCGGCGGGCAGGAGGTGGCCCACTCCAGGGAGCGGCCGTAGCCCCACGGGTCGTCGACGCCGACCGGCTTGCCGTACTTGGCCGTCTTCCAGACGTTGTAGAAGAACGGCAGGATCGACATGCCGAGCAGGAACGAGCTGATCGTCGAGATCGTGTTCAGCGCGGTGAAGCCGTCGGCCGCGAGGTAGTCCGCGTACCGGCGCGGCATGCCCTCGGCACCCAGCCAGTGCTGGACCAGGAACGTGCCGTGGAAGCCGATGAACAGCGTCCAGAAGGTGATCTTGCCGAGGCGCTCGTCCAGCATCTTGCCGGTCCACTTCGGCCACCAGAAGTGGAAGCCGGAGAACATCGCGAAGACCACGGTGCCGAAGACGACGTAGTGGAAGTGGGCCACCACGAAGTACGAGTCGGAGACGTGGAAGTCCATCGGCGGCGAGGCCAGGATGACACCGGTCAGACCACCGAAGGTGAAGGTGATCAGGAAGCCGGTCGCCCACAGCATCGGTGTCTCGAAGGACAGCGAGCCCTTCCACATGGTGCCGATCCAGTTGAAGAACTTCACACCGGTCGGGACCGCGATCAGGAAGGTCATGAAGGAGAAGAACGGCAGCAGCACACCGCCGGTGACGTACATGTGGTGCGCCCACACCGTCACGGACAGACCCGCGATCGCGATGGTCGCGCCGATCAGACCCGTGTAACCGAACATCGGCTTGCGGGAGAAGACCGGAATGACCTCGGAGATGATACCGAAGAACGGCAGCGCGATGATGTACACCTCTGGATGGCCGAAGAACCAGAAGAGGTGCTGCCACAGCAACGCGCCGCCGTTGGCGGAGTCGAAGACGTGGGCACCGAACTTGCGGTCCGCCTCCAGGGCGAACAGCGCCGCGGCCAGGACCGGGAAGGCCAGCAGGACCAGCACACCGGTCAGCAGCACGTTCCAGGTGAAGATCGGCATGCGGAACATCGTCATGCCCGGGGCGCGCATGCAGATGATCGTGGTGATGAAGTTGACCGAGCCGAGGATGGTGCCGAAGCCGGAGAAGGCCAGACCCATGATCCACATGTCGGCGCCGATGCCCGGCGAGCGGACCGCGTCCGACAGCGGGCTGTAGGCGAACCAGCCGAAGTCGGCCGCGCCCTGCGGCGTCAGGAAGCCCCCGACCGCGATGAGCGAGCCGAACAGGTACAGCCAGTAGGCGAACATGTTCAGCCGGGGGAAGGCCACGTCCGGCGCGCCGATCTGGAGCGGCATGATCCAGTTCGCGAAGCCGGCGAACAGCGGCGTCGCGAACATCAGCAGCATGATCGTGCCGTGCATCGTGAACGCCTGGTTGAACTGCTCGTTCGACATGATCTGCAGACCAGGCCGGGCGAGCTCGGCGCGCATGAACAGCGCCATCACGCCACCGATGACGAAGAACGCGAACGACGTGGCCAGGTACAGCGTGCCGATCGTCTTGTGGTCCGTGGTCGTCAGCCACTTGATGACCACGCTGCCGCGGTTCTGGCGCCTGACCGGCAGCTCGTCCTCGTAGTGGGACCCTGCTGCCGCGGCACCCTGGGGTTCGTTGAGGATGCTCACAGGTTGTTCGTCTCCCGGTTCTTCTCGTGGCTCGTCTGCGCGATGCCGGCGGGAACGTAACCGGTCTGCTGCTTGTCCACGAGGTCCTTGAGGTGCTGCTCGTAGCGCTCGGGGGAGACGACCTTCACGTTGAACAGCATCCGAGAGTGGTCGACGCCGCAGAGCTCGGCGCACTTGCCCAGGAAGGTGCCCTCCTTGTTGGGGGTCACCTCGAAGGCGTTGGTGTGGCCCGGGATGACGTCCTGCTTCATCAGGAACGGCACCACCCAGAAGGAGTGGATGACGTCACGCGAGGTGAGGACGAAGCGGACCGTCTTGCCCTTGGGCAGCCAGAGCGTCGGACCCGGGTTGTTGGTCTGCGGGTTCCGCGTACCGGGGGTGCCGCAGTCGTAGACGCCGCCGGCGCCTGCCGGGAAGTCGTCCTTGAACCGGTCCGGGATCGCGTCCAGGTCCGGGGACTTCTTGGCGTCACCGGTGGAACCGGCGACCGGCTCGATGTAGTTGAAGCACCAGCTCCACTGGAAGCCGACCACGTTGACCGTGACGTCGGGCTTCTTCTTGAGGCTGAGCAGCTCGGACTCGTCACGGGCGGTGAAGTAGAACAGCACCGAGACGATGATGAGCGGGACCACTGTGTACAGCGCCTCGATGGGCATGTTGTACCGGGTCTGCGGAGGAACCTCGACCTTGGTGCGGCTGCGCCGGTGGAAGAAAGCACTCCACAGGATCAGACCCCACACCAGCACGCCAACGGCGAGCGCAGCCGCCCAGGACCCCTGCCACAGGGAGAGGATCCGCGGAGCCTCTTCCGTGGTCGGGGTGGGCATACCAAGGCGGGGGAAGTCTTCCCAGTTGTACGAGCAACCGGTGGCTGTCGCCAAGACCAGGCCCGCGGTCAGTGCCTGCAGCAGCTTCCGCCGCATCGGGCGCCGCGGCGAGCGGTCGGAGCCGTTGGGACTCACGTAGCGCCTTCCCGAGAGTCTCGCCCGCGCGGATCGGCTGCGGCCTGGCCTTCTCGCTGGTCGGTCGCCGCCCTGCGTCGGGCAGGGGTTTGGATGTTTATGCGGACCAAACCCTAGCCGACGCCCGCCGGGGGTTCGCGGGGAGGGGGGCGTTCGCGCGCCGTCGGTCACCCCGAAGGGGTGGGGTGGGCGCGTAATGGGTCGGGGGTGCGGCTTGTGAGGCGAGTGCGGGTGGGTTGTGGTTGTTCGCGCAGTTCCCCGCGCCCCTGAGGGGGTTAGCGTTGCTGTGTGGCTTACTTCGATGCTGCTTCCTCCGCTCCTTTGCATCCCGTTGCTCGTCAGGCGCTGTTGGCCTCGCTCGATGAGGGGTGGGCCGATCCTGCTCGGCTTTACCGGGAAGGGCGGCGGGCTCGGATGGTGCTCGATGCCGCTCGGGAAGCTGCCGCCGAGGCCGTGGGGTGTCGGGCGGACGAGTTGGTTTTCGTCTCGTCGGGGACCCGGGCCGTGCATGCGGGGATCGCGGGGGCGTTGGCCGGGCGGCGGCGGGCCGGGCGTCACCTGATCGTGTCGACGGTCGAACACTCCTCCGTCCTGCACTCGGCCGAGGTGCACGAGGCGGCCGGCGGGACGGTCACACAGGTGCCGGTGGACCGGGGCGGGGTGGTGGATCCGGCGGCGTACGGCGCTGCCCTGCGCGCGGACACGGCACTGGCCTGTCTCCAGTCGGCCAACCACGAGGTGGGGACCGAGCAGCCGGTGGCCGAGGTGGCCGAGGTGTGCCGGGCGGCGGGGGTGCCGTTGCTGGTGGACGCGGCGCAGTCGCTGGGCTGGGGGCCGGTGGAGGGTGACTGGTCGCTGCTCACGGCCAGCGCCCACAAGTGGGGTGGCCCGGCCGGGGTCGGCCTGCTCGTCGTCCGCAAGGGTGTTCGGTTCGCGCCGCAAGGGCCGGTGGACGAGCGGGAGTCGGGGCGGGCGGCCGGTTTCGAGAACATCCCGGCGATCGTGGCGGCGGCCGCGTCGCTGCGGGCCGTACGGGCCGAGGCGGCCGAGGAGGCCCTGCGGCTGCGGGAGCTGACGGAGCGGATCCGGGTACGGGTGCCGCAGGCGGTGCCGGACGTCGAGGTGGTCGGCGATCCGGTGCGCAGGCTGCCCGGCGTCGTCACGTTCTCCTGTCTCTATGTCGACGGGGAGACCCTGCTGCACGAGCTGGACCGGGAGGGTTTCTCGGTCTCGTCCGGATCGTCCTGCACGAGCAGCACGCTGACGCCGAGCCATGTGCTCCGGGCGATGGGCGTGCTGAGTGAGGGGAACGTGCGGGTTTCGCTGCCGCTGGGGGTGGCGGAGGAGGATGTCGAGCGGTTCCTGGAGGTGCTGCCAGGGGCTGTGGCGGCGATGCGGGAGAAATTGGGGGCGCCAGTCGCCTCGCAGGTGGCTCGCGAGGAGGACGTCCTGGTGGTGGATTCCCTGGGCAAGCGGTGCCCGATCCCGGTGATCGAGCTGGCCAAGGTCATCCGCGATGTGCCGGTGGGCGGACTCGTCCGTGTCCTCTCCGACGACGAGGCGGCGCGGCTGGACATTCCCGCGTGGTGCGAGATGAGAGGCCATGAGTACGTCGGGGAGGAGCCGGCGGACCGAGGAACGGCGTACCTGGTCCGCCGGCTGAGCTAAGAGGCTCAAGGGGCGCGGGGAACTGCGCGAAGTACCCCCGCGCGCCCGGAGCCGAAAGCGGTCTCAGGCCAGATGGGCCTGCACCTCCGCCGCCGCTTCATCCCCGTACGCCTTCGTGAACCGCTCCATGAAGTGCCCCCGCCGCAGCTGGTACTCCTGTGTCCCCACCGTCTCGATGACGAGAGTCGCCAGCATGCAGCCGACCTGCGCGGCACGCTCCAGGGAGACGCCCCACGCGAGGCCCGAGAGGAACCCGGCACGGAAGGCGTCGCCGACGCCGGTCGGGTCGGCCTTGCGCTCCTCGTCGGGGGTGCCGACCTCGATCGGGTCCTCGCCGGCCCGCTCGATGCGCACGCCCTGCGCGCCGAGGGTGGTCACCCGGTGGCCCACCCTGGACAGGATCTCCGCGTCGGTCCAGCCGGTCTTGGACTCGATGAGGCCCTTCTCGTACTCGTTGGAGAACAGGTACGTCGCCCCGTCCAGCAGGATGCGGATCTCCTCGCCCTCCATGCGGGCGATCTGCTGGGAGAAGTCGGCGGCGAACGGGATGGACCGGGAGCGGCACTCCTCGGTGTGGCGGAGCATGGCCTCCGGGTCGTCCGCGCCGATGGAGACCAGGTCGAGACCGCCGACGCGGTCGGCGACGGTCTTCAGCTCGATGAGCCGGGCCTCGCTCATGGCGCCGGTGTAGAAGGAGCCGATCTGGTTGTGATCGGAGTCGGTGGTGCACACGAAGCGGGCGGTGTGCAGCGTGTCGGAGATGCGGACGGATTCGGTGTCGACGCCGTGCCGGTCGAGCCAGGCCCGGTACTCGTCGAAGTCCGCGCCCGCGGCGCCGACCAGGATCGGGCGGGTGCCGAGCTGTCCCATGCCGAACGCGATGTTCGCGGCGACACCCCCGCGGCGGACGTCGAGTGTGTCGACCAGGAACGACAGCGAGACCGTGTGCAGTTGGTCCGCTACGAGCTGGTCGGCGAAGCGGCCGGGGAAGGTCATGAGGTGGTCGGTGGCGATGGAGCCGGTGACTGCGATGCGCACGGCGTGGACTCTCCTGAGGGGAGGCGGACCTTGACGCTTCACGCTATCGGGTGGGCGGGGCCTGTCTGAAGGCAAGGAAACTACCCGATAGTAGATCTTTCTCCGTGAGGTCCGGCGTGCCTACGGTGCCGATATGACGAACCTCAAGGTCCAGGTGCCCGTTCCGGTCGATCTCGAAGGCGACCTGGCGTCGCTGCCGGGGTACGGGGCCCGGATGGCTCCCCACTGGGTGGTTCCCGACCGGGTCGCCTCCCGGCCGGTCTCCCCGGCCCTGATCCACGGTGTGACCGTACCGCAGGCGTCGGCGCGGCTGCTCGACGCGATGTCGGACTACGGGGACTGAAGGGAGCATTACCGGGAACCGTGCGCTCCCCCGCTGCGTCCCATCGCTGTCCCCCGTAAAGGGGAGGCGGGATACGACCCGACAGCGGCCCGTTTCGAACCGGGCCGGGTCCCAAGGGACAGCTGTGCAGCCGAAGGAGCGATGCGGTGAACACCGAGCGACCCGACAACGACGACGACGCCAGGGAAGTGGGCGGCGCCGGATCCGCCGACACCCCGGAGGTCGAGGAGCGGGGCTCGGCGGCCGCCGAGACTTCGGCGAAGGCCGAGGGGCCGGCGGGCACCGCTGGGGCCGAAGAGGCCGCTGATGCCGATGACCTTGTCGAGGCCACTGATGCCATCGCGGCCGCCGAGGCTTCCGAGACGTCGAGTGAAGACGCGCGGGCTTCTGGGGCGGAGGCGACGGACGACGACGCGACCGCGGCGGCCGAAGAGCCCGGCACATCGGATGCCGAAGCCGAGAAGACCGGCGCGCCCAAGGCCCGGGAAGCCGAGGGCGAGGAAGCCGGTGCGGACAGTGCCGGCGTCGAGGAAACCGGCCCGGCACCGGAGCGCAAGGCCGCTGCGGAAAGCCCCGGCGTGGAAGCCGGCTCCGGCCCGGCCCCGGAAGCACACGCGGAAACGCCCCCCGCACCCCACCGCGACCTGCCGCGCGACGAAGAGCACCTGGTCCGTCCGGGCAGTGGGCGGTCGCGGACGCCCGCGATCATCGCCTCCGTCGCCGCCGCCGTGCTGCTGATCGGCGGCGGTGGGGCCTGGCTCGCGGCCAACGCCTCCGGCGGATCCGGTGGTGGTGCGACGTCCGGCGCGCCCGGTGGGGACGGCACTCCCCCGCCGCTCGCGCTCGACGGGTACTCGGAGTCGACGTCGGGCGGGGGCGGCATCGCGCCCGGTGAGCCCAACCCCTACGGCGCCACCTACCGGGTCGACGGCCCGCTTCCGGACGGTCCCGGCGAAGCCCCGGTGTACCGGGCGCGGGGCGAGGTCACCAAGGAGGACGTGGCCCGGCTGGCGAAGGCCCTCGGGGTCGAGGGGACGCCGGTGGCCCAGGGCGAGGCCTGGAAGGTCGGGGCCGGTCAGGACGGTTCGGGGCCGAGCCTCCAGGTGAACAGGCAGGCGCCGGGAGCCTGGACCTTCAGCCGGTACGCCCCGGGCACCGACGACTGCAAGGGCACCGACGCCTGCACCGCTGAGCAGCCCGGCGGCAGCCCGGTGAGCGAGGCGGCGGCCGAGAAGGCCGCGGCGCCCGTGCTGAAGGCATTGGGTCAGGACGACGCGAAGCTCGACGCGAGCCAGGTCATGGGCGCCCAGCGGGTGGTGAACGCCGCTCCCGAGGTCGGCGGACTGCCGACGCACGGCTGGACGACCGGGGTCACGGTCGGTGCCGACGGCGAGGTCGTCGGCGGCAGCGGTCAGCTGAAGACACCGGTGAAGGGAGACACGTACCCGGTGGTCGGCGCGAAGAAGGCGCTGGAGCTGATGGAGGAGCGGCCGACGGGCGACCACCGCATGGGCATCGGCGGGTGCGCGCGCCCCGTGCCGCTGAAGGACCGGCTGGAGCAGCCCTGCGAGTCGTCGGCGAGCGGCGCTCCCGAGAAGGACGCCGTGACGGTGCAGGGCGCGGTGTTCGGGCTGGCCTCGCACTTCGTGGACGGGCGGCAGGCGCTGGTGCCGTCCTGGCTGTTCGAGGTGACGGCGCCGGGCGCGAAGGACCCGTTCACGGTGACGTACCCGGCGGTCGACCCGAAGTACCTGGCCTCCCCCACGCCGAGCGAGCCGAGTGACAAGCCGACCTCGGCCCCCGAGCCGCGAGACGTCAAGGTGGACGGCTACCGGGCCGAGGGCTCGGAGCTGACCGTGACCTTCACGGGCGGGGTGTGCACCGACTACGACGTCAAGGCGAGCGAGAGCGGGGACGAGGTGAAGGTCACAGTGACCTCGACCCCGTGGCCGGACAAGGTCTGCATCCTGATCGCGAAGCAGTTCCAGCAGACCGTGCAACTGGACGAGCCGCTCGGCGACCGTGAGGTCGTGGGCTCCAACGGCAAGGCGGTCCCGCTGGCCAAGGAGGGCGCGCGGCTGCCGGCTCCCCCGACGCGGGAACGGTAGTACGACACAGCGCGAAGGCGGCGGCCCCGTCGGAGGGGGCCGCCGCCTTCGTCATGTCCGCGGCCGCGGGAAGCGGCTCGGCAGGCTCAGCTGAAGGAGTCGCCGCAGGCACAGGAGCCCGTCGCGTTCGGGTTGTCGATCGTGAAGCCCTGCTTCTCGATCGTGTCCACGAAGTCGATCGTGGCACCGCCCAGGTAGGGGGCGCTCATGCGGTCGGTGACGACCTTCACACCGCCGAAGTCCTTCTCCACGTCACCGTCGAGGGAACGCTCGTCGAAGAAGAGCTGGTAGCGCAGGCCGGAGCAGCCACCGGGCTGGACGGCGACGCGGAGCGCGAGGTCGTCGCGGCCTTCCTGGTCGAGCAGGGTCTTGACCTTGTCCGCGGCGGCGTCGGTCAGGATGATGCCGTCGCTGACGGTGGTGGTCTCGTCCGATACGGACATCTACATCTCTCCCGGGTTGTACGGAGACTGCTTGCCGACGGGTCCAACCGGCGGGGCCGCGGATTCATTCCGGGCCTGGCGCTCGATCTCGGCTCCTTTTCATGCTCGCACACGCGCCGGGAACCGGAAAACGGCTCTTTCCCGGTCTTGACGGGAATGAAGGGCGACTCGCCGGGATTCACGTCACATAGACGCTATGGCCATCGTCAAAGTGACGTGAAGCGGTTATGATAGATAGCGTCAATTCGACGAAAAGTCGCCGGAAACAGAAAGGGTGCGTGTCGTGACCACCGCCCAGACCCAGGAGCTCGACGTACAGCCGACGCCCCTCGCCCTGCTGCTCCTCGGCCGTGAGGCCGACCCGAAGAGCGAGCGCGGCGTGGAGTGTCCCGGCGACCTGCCCTCGCCGTCCGACCCGGACCTGGTGGAGCGCGCCCGCAAGGCGAAGGAGAAGCTCGGGGACAAGGTCTTCGTGCTCGGCCACCACTACCAGCGCGACGAGGTCATCCAGTTCGCCGACGTCACGGGGGACTCCTTCAAGCTCGCCCGGGACGCGGCGGCGCGTCCGGAGGCCGAGTACATCGTCTTCTGCGGTGTGCACTTCATGGCGGAGTCCGCGGACATCCTGACGTCCGACGACCAGAAGGTCGTCCTGCCCGACCTCGCCGCCGGCTGCTCGATGGCCGACATGGCGACGGCCGAGCAGGTCGCCGAGTGCTGGGACGTGCTGACCGAGGCCGGCATCGCCGAGCAGGTCGTGCCCGTCTCGTACATGAACTCGTCCGCCGACATCAAGGCGTTCACGGGCAAGCACGGCGGCACGATCTGCACCTCCTCGAACGCCAAGCGCGCCCTGGACTGGGCCTTCGAGCAGGGCGAGAAGGTCCTCTTCCTGCCGGACCAGCACCTGGGCCGGAACACGGCGGTGCGGGACATGGGCATGTCCCTGGAGGACTGCGTCGTCTACAACCCGCACAAGCCGAACGGCGGGCTGACGGCCGACGAGCTGCGGGCCGCGAAGATGATCCTGTGGCGCGGCCACTGCTCGGTGCACGGCCGCTTCAGCCTGGACTCGGTGAACGACGTGCGCGAGCGCATCCCGGGCGTGAACGTCCTGGTCCACCCCGAGTGCAAGCACGAGGTCGTGGCCGCGGCGGACTACGTCGGCTCGACGGAGTACATCATCAAGGCCCTGGAGGCCGCGCCGGCCGGCTCCAAGTGGGCCATCGGTACGGAGCTGAACCTGGTACGCCGCCTGGCGAACCGTTTCGCGCCGGAGGGCAAGGAGATCGTCTTCCTCGACAAGACGGTCTGCTTCTGCTCGACCATGAACCGCATCGACCTCCCGCACCTGGTCTGGGCCCTGGAGTCGCTGGCCGAGGGCAACCTGGTCAACCGCATCGAGGTGGACAAGGAGACGGAGGCGTTCGCGAAGCTGGCGCTGGAGCGGATGCTGGCGCTGCCGTAAGCAGTGGTGAGACGCCAGCGGTGGTGAGAAAGGTGCCCCTGCCGAACGGAAGGGGCACCTTTTCGTCTCTTCGTCACTAACCTGGTCTCCTCACAGCACGTGCATGCTCGGGGGCGGGATTGGCAACGCGGCGTGGCCGGGTCGACGACCTCGTGGTCGTGGTTCCGGGAATCATGGGGAGCCGGCTGGCCGACGCGGACGGCCGTGAGGTGTGGGGGCCCTCAGGCAGGGCTCTGTTACGGGGAATCAGGACGTTCGGGGGCTCTGTCACTGCGCTGACCCTCCCGACCGGGCTGCTCGACGATCATCCCGGGGACGGCGTACGACCCGTCGGGGTCATGCGTGACGTGCACGGCCTACCGGGGCTGTCACCGCTCGTCGAGGGCTACACCGACCTGCTGGACTGGCTGGAGCGGCATTTCACCCTCCGCAGACGCCTGCCGGACGAGGACCCGCGTACCCCCGCCAACCTGATCGCCTTCTCCTACGACTGGCGCCTGTCCTGCCGCTACAACGCGGCCAGGCTCGGCGAGCGGGTGGCCAAGGAGCTGGGCCGCTGGCGGCAGACGGCACCCGGCCGGGCGGACGCCAAGGTCGTCTTCGTGTGCCACTCCATGGGCGGACTGGTGGCCCGGCAGTACGTCGAGCAGGGTGGCGGCGCGGAGCTCACACGGCGGATGATCACGCTGGGGACGCCGTACCGGGGCTCGCTGGACGCGCTGCTGTACCTGGTCAACGGCCTGCGGCGCGGCCTCGGCCGGCTCGTCGGGCCGGCCCTGTCGTCCTTCGCGCGCAGCCTGCCGTCGCTGCATCAGCTCGCCCCGGACTACGCGTGCCTGGCAGGGGCTCCGGCACTGCGCCACGCGTGGGAGGTCACCGGTCTGCCGGGCGTGGACGAGGACTTGCTGAAGGACGCGCAGGCCTTCCACTCCGCCTTGCGCGAGTCGGCTGCGGGGGCGGCGTACGCCGTGGAGTACCTGCCGGTCGGCGGGGTGCTCCAGCCGACGCCGACGACGGCCGAGTTCGACAGGGGCGAACGGCTGGCACCGCTGTTCACCATCGAGGGCGAGGACGAGGGCGGTGACGGCCGGGTGCCGTGTCTGTCCAGTGCGCACGTCGCCGGGATACGACGGCCCGCGTGCACCCCGTGGGAGCAGCACGGCTCGCTGCAGAACAACCCGGCCGTGCGGCAAGCCCTGTGGGGCTGGCTCACGCCGGAGCCGCGCGTGCACCGGGGGCCGGAGCAGGGTCAGACGCCTCTCGGGGTGCGGACACCGGAGGTGGTGGTCGAAGCGGAGCCGTGCGAGGTGCGGGTGTCGGCCGCGCGGGGCATGCCGGGGTTCGATGAACTGGCGGTGGGGGTGCGGGTGGACGGCGGGGAAGGAGTGCGCCGACTGCGGAACCGGGGTTCGGGACGGTACACCGGCGCGGTCACCGGGCTCACGCCCGGCGTGCACCGGCTGGAGATCGGTGGGCGGCACGCGCCGGGGGCGACGGTGACGGCCTTGGTGCTGGTAGTGGGGCACGGAGGGGACACCGACGGTGAGTGAGGTGCCGGGGTCGAAGGCGGGCTCGGGGACGACGGGCTTCGCCGCGACTGCGTTGTGCGTCGTGTGCGAGTCGTACGAGGACACAGGGAGGTTTCCACAGCTGTCCGGGGCCAGGGTCCAGATGACCGGGATCGCGGAGCGGCTGCGGGCGCTGGGCTTCGCGGTGCGGACGGTCGGGGAGACGGACGAGCCGGACCTGGCCGCCTTCGAGCGGGCGGCGGAGGACTGGCGCGCGTACTGGCACCGCGAGGGGAACCACGGGCCCGCGCTGATCCTGTGGTCCGGGCACGGTGTGCTGGACTGCGAGGACCTCCGCCTCGCCCTGCACGATCTGCGGCTCACGGGCGACGACCCACATGTAGAGAAGATGCGGCTGCGCAGGCAGGGCGTCACGACCCAGCAGCTCGTCGACCTGGCGATGGCCTCCGGCGCCGACCAGACCCTCCTGTGCGTGGACGCCTGCCATGCGGGGGCCGGTCTGAGCGGCGGCGTGCGGATCGCGCTGGACCATCTGAAGGACACCTCGCTGCCCGAGGGCCGGTCGAAGTGGCTGGGCGTCATGGCGAGTTGCCGGGCGGGAGAACTGTCGGAGGGGTACGGCCCTCTGCTCGCGTCCGTGTCCGAGGTCCTGGCCGAAGGGCGGCGCAGCGACGAGTATCACTGGGCGTGGAGCGTCCGGAACGAGTCGGTCACCGGAGCCGAGTTGATGGCCGCCGTACGGAGTCGTTGGGCCGAGGAGAGCCAGCAGCCGGAACAGGTCACCGTGGGCCATGAGGAACGCCCGAGGTTTCCCAACCCCCGGTCGGAGCCCGGTGCGCGGTCCGCGCTGGTGGAGCACCTTGTGCTCGCGGCGCGCGGAGTGGGGCACCGGGAGGAGGGCTGGTTCTTCACCGGGCGGCGGCGCGTGCTCGAAGAGATCATCGCGTGGATGGGGGCTTCGACCCCCGGGCTCTTCCTCGTCACGGGACCGGCCGGGTGCGGCAAGTCGGCGGTGCTGGGGCGGATCGCGACGCTGGCGGACCCGGAACAGCGGGAGGAGACGGGACGACAGGGGGCGCTGCGGGAGGGCGACC
Organism: Streptomyces sp. NPDC050164; assembly: GCF_044459945.1. NCBI lineage: Bacteria > Bacillati > Actinomycetota > Actinomycetes > Kitasatosporales > Streptomycetaceae > Streptomyces > Streptomyces sp. NPDC050164. The sequence goes on along the minus strand of NZ_JBITJK010000039.1, from coordinate 42,785 downwards.
CGGATCCGGGCGTACGGGATCCCGGGACGTTCGCGGCGGTGCATCTGCGGGGCCTGAGCTCGCTGCAGGCCGCCGCCGAACTGGCCGGTCAGCTGCGGCTGGACGAGCCGAAGAGCGTCGACGCCTTCAGGGCCGAGCTGCGCGAGCTGCCGTCACCTCCGGTCGTGCTCCTGGACGGCTTGGACGAGGTGCCCGCCGAGCACACGCAAGAGGTCATCGAGGAGCTGGTGTTCCCGCTGAGCCGGCTGGTTCCGGTGCTGGTCGGCTCACGGGAACGGCCGTTCCGGAACAGGCTCGCGGACGGCGAGACGTTGCCGCAGGCACTGAACCGTTACGTGGGCGCCGGTGTCGTCACTGTGGACCTGGAAGAGGAGCCGGACACCCGGAAGGACATCGCCGGATACGTGCGGCGGCGATGCGAGGCGGCGAACGTCGACGGCACGGAGATCGCCGAGACTCTGGCGGCCCGGGCCACGGAGGCGGACGGAGGCTTTCTCTTCGCGCGGCTGGTGACCGGCTCCCTCATCTCCCGGCTCCGGGACGGTGTGGTCAACGGCGCCGCGTCGCTCGCCGGGCTGCCGGACTCCGTGGCTGCCGCTTTCGAGGAGGATCTGCGGTCCGGGCCGGTGCGCGTGCGCGACGACGGTACGGAACTGCCGTCGGCCGCCCGGGACCTGCTTACGGCGCTCGCCTGGGCCGCTGGGCGGGGCATGCCCGCGGGCGGGGTGTGGGAGGCGGTGGCCTCGGCACTGGGTGGGTTCGGTGCCGGTGTCGTCTATGACGAGGGGGATGTGGACTGGGTGCTCTCGGCGTACGGGCGGTACATCGTCGAGGACGGTGACGAGTCCCAGGCCGTGTACCGGCTGTATCACCGGGAGTTCGTGTCGTATCTGAAGGGGCGGAAAGGGCCTCGGGGCGAGCCTGCCGAGGTCGTGGTGCTGGAGGCGCTCGTGGGTGTGCTCCGGCGGCAGGCGACGTTGGGGGACTGGCGGGCGGTCGATCCGTATGTGTGGAAGCGGCTGGCGGATCACGCGGTATGGGCCGGTGAGCCGGGCATCCTGCTGCTGCGCCGTCTTGTCGAGTGGGACAGGGTCAACGCTCTGTCACATCTCGCTACCGCGCTGCACGACTTCGCACGCGCCCTCACCGGCCGGGGTGAGGGCGAGGCCGCCTTGGCGCGCGCCCGCGAGGCGGCCGACATCCATGCGTTACTGGCGGAAGCACATCCCGCCGGTTTTCTGCCGGGCCTTGCCTCCTGCCTCAACAACCTCGCCATCATCATGTCGGACACCGGAGACCACCAAGGCGCCCTCGAAAACGCCCGCGAAGCCCTTCGTATCCGCCGTGATCTGGCCCGCACCGACCGCGCCGCCCACCTCCCCTACCTCGCCAATTCCCTCGACACCCTGGCCGTCCGCCTGGCCCGGACCGGAGACCACCAGGGTGCCCTCGAACATGGCCAGGAGGCCGTCCGCATCCACCGGAAGCTCGCCGAGAACACTCCCGACGCCCACCTTTCCGAACTCGCCGGCTCACTTACGAACCTCGCGATCCATCTGAGGGAGACGGGAGACCGGGCGGGCGCCCTCGAACACGCCCGGGAAGCCGTCCGCCTCTACCGTGACCTCGCCCGTACCCATCCCGGTGCCCACCTCCCCGACCTCGCCGGTGCCCTCAGCACCTTGGCCAACGCGCTGGCGCACACCGGAGACCGGCAAGGCGCCCTCGAACCCGCGCGTGAAGCCGTCGCCATCCACCGCGGCCTCGCCCGCACCAACTCCGCCGCACACGGCCCCGACCTGGCCGGCGCCCTGAACACGCTCGCCAACCGCCTGGCGGACAGCGGCAGCCCCCAGGACGCCCTGGAGGCCGCGCGCGAAGCTGTCGTCGTCTTCCGGAAGCTCGCCGCGGACACCCCCGCCGCCCATCTCCCCAACCTGGCCGTGGCTCTCAACACCCTCGCCATCCACCTGGCACACACCGGAGACCGGCAGGGCGCCCTCGAACCGGCACGCGAGGCCGTCCGCATCCGCCGCGAACTCGCCCAGGCCAACCCCGCCGCGCACGGCCCCGACCTGGCTGTGGCTCTGCACACCCTCGCCGTCCGCCTGGCGGAGACGGGAGACCGGCAGGGCGCCCTCGAACCGGCCCACGAAGACGTCCGCATCCGCCGCGAACTCGCCCAGGCCAACCCCGCCGCCCATCTGCCCCGGCTCGCCAGGTCCCTCAACAACCTCGCCGTCGTCCTCGCGAAGACCGGGGACTGGCACGGCGCCCTGGAGCGCAGCCGCGAAGCCGTCCGCATCCACCGGAAAGTCGCCGAAGACAGCCCAGAAGCCCACCTTCCCGACCTTGCGGGAGCTCTCAGCAACCTCGCCATCCGCCTGGCGGAGACCGGCAGGCTGAAGGACGCCGTGGAACCTGCCCGCCAGGCCGTGGACATCTACCGGGAGCTCGCCGCGGACGCCCCCGACGTCCACCTGCCCGGCCTCGCCAATGCTCTCGACAACCTGGCCATCCGCCTCAGGGAGACCGGGCACGGGCCCAGCGCACTCGAACACGCCCGAGAAGCCGTCCGTCTCTACACCCGGCTCATCGAGACCAACCCCGCAGCCCACCTGCCGGACTACGCCAGAGCCCTCAACGGCCTGGCCAGCTGCCTCGCGGGCACCGGCAGCCCCCGGGAAGCCCTCGCTCTGGCGAGCGAAGCCGTCCGCATCAACCGCGACCTCGTTGCCGCCGACCCCGCCGTCCACCTCCCCCAGCTCGCCAGCTCCCTCAACAACCTCGCCCTCCACCTCGCCCAGGCCGGAGACCGGCGAGCGGCCCTGGAACCCGCCCACGAGGCCGTCCGCATCCGCAGTGAGCTCGCCCACACCAACCCTGCCGCTCACCTGACCGGACTCCTCGGCTACCTGAGCAACCTCGCCGGCCACCTGATGGCCACCGGCAGCGAAGCGGAAGCCATACAGATCCTGTCGGACGTGGCCGACAGCTTCGCCCGCACCGACCCGGCCGTCGCCTGCACCCTCGGCTACCAACGAGCGGTGTTCCTGCTCAGGCTGCCCAGCCCGCTTTCCAGATGTGCCGGTCTCCAGGGGCTCATGGACCTGCTCGACGACGGGTCTTCGCAGACACCCGACGGCATCCGGCTGAGCGCGCGCCGCGTGCTGCGGGCGTTCGCTCGTGCGGCACCCGGCAACCGCCGGCTGCTCGACCGTATCTGGCAGCACAGCACGGCCACTCCCAGCCCGGACTGGCTGTCCCTCTCGGAGGAGACCCTGGCGGTGGCAGCGGAATGGGTGCAGAAGAGCACGTGGAGCGAGAGCCGGGCATTCTGGTCACGCCACACCGACCGCCTCGGAGCCGAGGACGCCGCCACCGCCCTGGGCGAACTCGCCCTCGCCACCCCCGTGGCCGAGCAACACCTGGTGCTGAGGCAGCGGATCCTCACCGAAGGCGCGGGCCCGGTCTTCAGCGAACTGATCCTCCGAGACCGCCTCGCAGGCTGGCTGGCATGCGAGAACTGGGAGACCTCACGATGCTTCCTCACGGAGCACCCCCAGCTCATCGCCGACGAGGCCGCCGAGGCGGCCCTGGCGGCCGGCGACCTCGCCAAGCCCAGGGCCGCAGCCCACCGCGCGCTCCTCCACATGGCCCGCGCGGAAGGCATCGACACGGCCTACCGGCGCGTCCAGGACCGCGACGACCTCCAGCGGTACGTCCGACAGGCCGTGGCAGAGGGCGACGCCCGGGCCCTGGCGCATGCCTCGGCCGTCGAGAGCACGGCCTTCGGCGATGAACTCGCCTCCCGCACCCACCACCAGGCGGCGCTGCTCCTGGCCGGCGACACGAATGGGATCGACCCGGGCTCCCTGTGCGCGGCCGCTGCCGGGGCCGCCCCGGAAACCCGCAACCACCTGGTGTCCGAACTGGCCGCCCTCGTCGCCCGCCCCGGCCAGGACCCTGCCCCCTGGTTGCGCCTCATCCAGGCCCTCACGCAGCCCCCCAGCGGCAACTAGGGTCTGTCGTTTGGATCAGGTCGCAGGGAAGCGACTGTTCTGCTCGGTGCGTGCCAGACCCCGCGTCTGCGGCGTGATCCAAACGACAGACCCTAGCTCACCACGCCGAACGGCCGGGCCCCCCGCACAGGGACCCGGCCGTCATCACCTCGCCAGGCGTCGCAGCCGTCACACGCCGGCCGGCTCCGGGACCTCCTTCGACAGCGTCTGCCCCTTCGCCTGCCGCTTCGCCGCCCGCTTCTTCGCCCGGCGCTCCTTGCGGAGCTCGAACATCGCGTACAGCGTGGGCACCAGCAGCAGGGTCAGCAGGGTCGACGTCACCAGGCCGCCGATCACCACCACGGCCAGCGGCTGGGCGATGAAGCCGCCCTCGCCGGTGATGCCGAGGGCCATCGGCAGCAGGGCGAAGATCGTCGCCAGGGCGGTCATGAGGATCGGCCGCAGACGGTGCCGGCCGCCCTCGACCACGGCCTCGACGACGCCGTAGCCCTGCTTGCGGTACTGGTTGATCAGGTCGATCAGCACGATCGCGTTCGTCACCACGATGCCGATCAGCATCAGCATGCCGATCATCGCGGGGACGCCCATCGGCGTGCCGGTGGCCACCAGCAGGCCGATCGCGCCGGTGGCCGCGAACGGGATGGAGACGAGCAGGATCAGCGGCTGGACCAGGGACCGGAAGGTGCCGACCAGCAGCATGAAGACGATCGCGATGGCCGCGAGCATCGCCAGGCCGAGGTTGGCGAACGCCTCCTCCTGGTCCTCGGAGACTCCGCCGATCGAGGCCGTGGCGCCCGCCGGGAGCTTCAGCGCGTTGATCTCGGACTGGAGCTTGGTGCTCACCGCGCCCGTGTTGTCGCCGGTCGGCTTCGCGGTGATGGTGGCCGCGCGCTGGCCGTCGATACGGGTCATCGACACCGGGCCGTCGACCAGCTTCACCGTCGCGATGTCGCCGAGCTTCACCGCTCCCAGGCGGAGATCCTGAAGCTGCTTCAGCGTCGTCGCGGGCTTCGCCGAGCGGATGACGACGTCGCGCTCGGTGTCGTCCAGGACCGCCTTGGCGGCCGTGGTGCCGCGGACGGCCTGGGCGACGGCGGCGCCGAGGGTCTGGTCGTTGAAGCCGGCCGCGGCCGCCTTGTCGTTGGCCTTCACGGAGATCCGCGGCACGCTGGTCGACAGGTCGCTGGTGACGTCCGTGACGTCGTCGAGCGAGGCGACCGTCTTGCGGACCTCCTCGGCCGCCGTGCGCAGGACGTCGGCGTCGGCGGCCTTCACCACGACGCTGAGGTTCTGGTTGCCGAAGCCGTCACCGGCGGCGACGGTGGTCGTGCCGATGTCCTTCAGGCCGGCCAGGCCCTTCTCGATGCTGTCCTGGACGTCCTCGTACGACGCCGAGTCGTCCAGCATCACCTGATAGGAGGCCTGGTTGGTGCCCGTACCGCCGCCGAAGGCTGCCATGAAGCCGGACGAGCCGACCGTGACCTGGTAGTCCTTCACGCCCTTGGTGCCGGCGAGGAGCTGCTCGACCTTCTTGGCCTGGGCGTTCGTCGCCTCCAGGCTGGTGCCGGGCTTCAGCTCCTGCTTGACGGTGAGCACCTCGACCTCGCCCTGGTCGAAGAAGTTCGTCTTCAGCAGCGGCGCCATGCCGAACGTGCCGACGAGGACGACGATCGCGATGGCCACGCTGGTGAGACGGCGACGGGTCGCGAAGCGCAGGACCGGGACGTAGATGCGCTGGAGGCGGCTCCTGGCCTCCTTCTCCTCGGCGAGTCGGCGTGCTTCGGCCGCGTCCTCGGGGGTGCCCTTCGGGGGCCGCAGGAACCAGTACGACAGGACCGGCACGACCGTCAGGGAGACGAGCAGGGACGCCAGCAGCGCGGCCGTCACGGTCAGGCTGAACGAGCCGAACAGCTCGCCCACCATGCCGCCGACCAGGCCGATCGGCAGGAACACGGCGACCGTGGTGAGCGTCGAGGACGTCACCGCGCCCGAGACCTCGCGCACCGCGGCGAGGATGGCCGACCGGCGCTCCTCGCCGTAGCCGAGGTGCCGCTTGATGTTCTCCAGGACCACGATCGAGTCGTCGACGACCCGGCCGATGGCGATCGTCAGCGCGCCCAGCGTCAGGACGTTCAGCGACAGGTCGCGGGTCCACAGCACGATCAGGGCGAGGACCACGGACAGCGGGATGGACACCGCCGTCACGAGGGTGGAGCGGATCGAGGCCAGGAAGACCAGGATCACCAGGACCGCGAAGAGCAGACCGAGCGCGCCCTCGGTGGTCAGGCCCTTGATGGACTTGGACACGGCCGGGCCCTGGTCGCTGACGACCGTGAGGGTCGCGCCGGAGCCGAGGTCCTTGCGGAGGTCGGGCAGCTTGTCCTGGACGGCGTCGGAGATCGCGACCGCGCTGCCGTCGCGGTCCATGGTGACGGCGACGGCGAGGCTGGGCCTGCCGTCCGTGCGGGTGATGGAGTCGGCCGGGGCCTCCTGCTGCTTCACCGTGGCGACGTCGCCGAGGCGCACCGGCTTGCCCTTGCCGGGCTCGCCCGTGACCATCAGGTCCTGGATCTGCTTCAGCGAGGTGAAGCCGCCGCCGACCTGGACCGTGCGGTTGGCGCCGCCCTCGTCGAAGGAGCCGGCCGGGACGGTCGCGCCGCCCGCCTGGAGGGCCTGGGCGAGGGACTGCGAGGTCAGACCCGCCTTCGCCAGCTCGGCGTCGTCGGGCGTGACGGCGACCTGGAGGTCCCGCACACCGTCGACGGTGACCTGGCCGACGCCGTCGATGCTCTTCAGGTCCGGCACGACGGTCCTGTCGAGCTGGTCGGCCAGGGCCTGCTGGTCCCGGTCGGAGGTGACGGCGAGGACGACGGTCGGGATGTCGTCCGTGGAGCCGGCGACGACCTGCGGGTCCACGTCGTCCGGGAGCTGGACGCGGGCCCGGTTGACGGCCTGCTGCACATCGGCGACGAGCTGTTCGGTGCCGTTGCCGTAGTCGAAGGACGCCATGATCACGGCGTTGCCCTCGGTGGCGGTGGAGGTCACGCCGCTGATGCCGTCGACGGCTTCGAGGCTGTCCTCGATGGGCTCGACGACCTGCTTTTCGACCACGTCCGGGGACGCGCCCTGGTACGGCGCCAGCACGGACACCACGGGCAGTTCGATGGTGGGCAGCAGCTGCTGCTTGAGCTGGGGTATCGCGATCGCCCCGAAGACGAGCGCGATGATCGACATCAGCCCTATCAGGGCCCGTTGCGCGAGGCTGAATCTCGACAGCCAGGACATGGGTCAGGGTCTCTCTTCTGTTTAACGGCAGAAGCGCCAGCGGGCGCGCAGATGAGCGCCCGCCCTAACACCCTGAGCCATCGGGGAGGGCCGATTCGTAGGCCCCAGGTCGATTTCCTTATACGGCGCATACTCCCGCCGCAGTACGCCCGGCTGGAACTCACTCCACCCTTGGGCGGACCAGGCCGGATTCGTACGCTATGACCACGAGCTGGGCCCGGTCCCGGGCGCCCAGCTTGGCCATGGCCCGGTTGACGTGCGTCTTCACCGTCAGCGGGCTGACCTCCAGCCGGTCGGCGATCTCGTCGTTGGAGTGTCCACCCGCGACCAGGACCAGCACCTCGCGCTCCCGCCCGGTGAGCGAGTCCAGCCGCTCGCCGCGGGCCGGGTCGCGCTCGCCCGCGTCCGGGTCCTCCTGGGCGAGGAAACGGGCGATCAGCCCCGTGGTGGCCGCCGGGGACAGCAGGGCCTGACCGCCGGCCGCGGTCCGGATGGCGGTCAGCAGTTCCTCGGGCTCGGAGCCCTTGCCGAGGAAGCCGGAGGCGCCCGCGCGCAGCGACTGCACGACGTAGTCGTCGACCTCGAACGTCGTCAGGATGACCACGCGGACGTCGGCGAGTTCGGGGTCGGCGCTGATCATGCGGGTCGCCGCGAGACCGTCGGTGCCGGGCATCCGGATGTCCATGAGGACGACGTCGGCGCGCTGTTCCTTCGTCAGCCGTACCGCCTCCGCGCCGTCGGAGGCCTCGCCCACCACCTCCATGTCGGGCTCGGAGTCGACGAGGACACGAAAGGCGCTGCGGAGCAGCGCCTGGTCGTCGGCGAGCAGGACACGGATCGTCATGCTGGGTCCTCCCCGGGTGTGCGGTTCTTGACCGGCAGGATCGCATGGACGCGGAAACCGCCGCCGTAGCGGGGACCGGTGGTGAGGGTGCCGCGCAGGGCCGTGACGCGTTCGCGCATTCCGAGCAGCCCGTGCCCGCCGCCGCTGTCCGGGGCCTCGTCCTCGCCGCTGCCGTCGTCCAGGACGGTGATCTCGATGTGGGGTCCGACCCGTACGACGCTGACCTCGGCCCTGGCCTGCGGCCCGGCGTGCTTCTGCACGTTGGTGAGGGCCTCCTGGATGATCCGGTAGGCGGCCAGGTCGACGGCTGCGGGGAGGGTGGTGCCCTGGTCGGCGCGGGCGACCTCGATGTGCAGGCCGGCGTTGCGGAAGGTGCCGGTGAGTTCGTCCAGGCGGTCCAGGCCGGGGGCGGGTTCGGTGGGGGCCTCGGGGTCGCCGGACTGTCTGAGCAGTCCGACGGTGGCCCGGAGCTCGTTGAGGGCGGAGCGGCTGGCCTCCCGGACGTGGGCGAGGGCCTCCTTGGCCTGGTCGGGGCGCTTGTCCATGACGTGCGCGGCGACGCCGGCCTGGACGTTGACCAGGGCGATGTGGTGGGCCACGACGTCGTGCAGGTCGCGGGCGATACGCAGGCGTTCCTCGGCGACCCTGCGGCGGGCCTCCTCCTCGCGGGTGCGTTCGGCGCGTTCCGCACGTTCCCGGATGGCCTGGACGAAGGCGCGGCGGCTGCGGACCGCGTCGCCGGCGGTGGCGCCGATGCCGGTCCAGGCGAAGATCGCGAGGTTCTCCTGGGCGTACCAGGGGAGGCTGCCGGCCGCCATGGCGAAGCCGGTCAGGACGGTCATGGTGAGCAGGCCGACGCGCCAGGTGGTGGGGCGGTCGGTGGTGGAGGCGACGGTGTACAGGGCGATGACCGCGGACATGGCGACGGGGGCGCGGGGGTCGCCGGTGACGGATTCGATGACGGAGACCGTGCCGGTGAGGCAGAGGACCGTCAGGGGGGCGCGGCGGCGGAAGACCAGTGCGGCGGCGCCGAGCGCGATGAGGAGGAGGCTGAGGAGGTCGGGGGTGCGCAGGGCCCAGCTGACGCTGTCACGATGGCGGGGCTCGACGAACGACCCGGCGACCATGCAGACCAGGACGCCCGCGGCCAGGACCGCGTCCATGGCCAGGGGGTGTGCCTTGGCCTGGCATTTGGCCCGTTGGAGGGTGTTCACGGGGGTTTACGGTATCGCTCGAGCAGGGGGACCCCCATCGCCCTGGGCGGCACGAATGCCCGCGGGTCACGAGCCGGGAATCAAGCCGTCGTCGCTCAGCAGCTGCCTGACCTCCTCCAGAGTCGCGTCCGGGGACGGGAGGATCAGTTCCGAGGGTTCCAGGGAGTCGTCCGGCAGGGGGTCGCCCAGGTCCCGGACCCTGGTCAGCAGGGCCTGGAGGGTGCGGCGGAAGCCGGGGCCGTCGCCGTTCTCCATTTCGGCCAGGAGTTCGTCGTCCAGCTTGTTCAGTTCGGTGAGGCGGCTGTCGGCCAGCCTCACCTGGCCCTCCCCCATGATCCGTACGATCATGTCGCCCTCCTAGGCGTGGGCCCCTACTGCTTGTCGAAGCGCGGGGTGTCCTGCGGCTGCTGCTGGGACTGCTGCTGGCTCTCGCCACCTTCGAGGGCCTGCTGCCCACCGCTGGAGCCTCCCCCAGTGCCAATAGCCTGGGAGGTGCCCCCAGCCAGCTCGGCCTTCATCCGCTGCAGTTCCAGCTCTACATCCGTACCACCGGACAGCCGGTCCAGCTCGGCCTGGATGTCGTCCTTGTGCATGCCGGAGGGGTCGTCCAGGGCACCGGAGGCGAGCAGCTCGTCGATGGCGCCGGCGCGGGCCTGGAGCTGGGCCGTCTTGTCCTCGGCCCGCTGGATCGCCAGGCCGACGTCGCCCATCTCCTCGGAGATGCCGGAGAAGGCCTCGCCGATGCGGGTCTGCGCCTGGGCCGCCGTGTACGTCGCCTTGATCGTCTCCTTCTTCGTACGGAAGGCGTCGACCTTGGCCTGGAGCCGCTGGGCCGCGAGGGTGAGCTTCTCCTCCTCGCCCTGGAGCGTCGCGTGCTGGGTCTCCAGGTCGGTCACCTGCTGCTGGAGGGCGGCCCGGCGGGACAGCGCTTCGCGGGCCAGGTCCTCACGGCCCAGCGCGAGCGCTTTGCGGCCCTGGTCCTCCAGCTTGGTGGACTGGGACTGCAACTGGTTGAGCTGGAGTTCCAGGCGCTTGCGCGAGGTCGCCACGTCGGCGACGCCTCGGCGGACCTTCTGGAGCAGCTCCAGCTGCTTCTGGTACGAGTAATCGAGGGTCTCGCGCGGGTCCTCGGCCCGGTCAAGGGCCTTGTTCGCCTTCGCGCGGAAGATCATCCCCATACGCTTCATGACACCGCTCATGGGCTTCGCGCGCCCCCTTCTGACCGACTCCGGCTCCAGCTCCTGCGTCAGAACCCACAGTACGGGCCCTGCTTCTATTACCGCACTGTTCGGGGACGGATGCGCTCATCCCCAAGGACGACTGAGCACGCTCCCGCTCCGGCGTAGGGAGTAGGTGGTCCCCGGGGTTACCGGGGATACCCGGGGTTACCGGAGCCGTACATCCCGGGGAACGACCGGGTGCGTACACAACGTCCCCTCTGTCCCCTTACAGACGACTGGTGTTGCCGGATCGTTCCCCACGGGACTGGGGTCCATGCCCGAGAAGCCCTTACCCTTGGGTTTTGTGTTCCGTAGCCGTGCGAAGGATGAGAAGGCCCAGGCCGCCGACAAGGCGCCGGTGAACTTCTCCAAGCAGCCCCGCGACCCGCAGGCCCCGAAGGGCAGGCCCACGCCCAAGCGCAGTGAGGCCCAGTCCCAGCGCCGCAGCGTCGCCAACACGTCGATGACGCGGAAGGAGGCCTCCAAGCGGCAGCGCGAGGAGCGCCGCAGCGCGCTGGAGCGCCAGCGCCAGGCGCTGGCGAGCGGCGACGAGCGGTACCTGCCCGCGCGTGACAAGGGACCGGTCCGCCGGTTCGCGCGCGACTTCGTGGACTCGCGGTTCAACATCGCGGAGTTCTTCCTGCCCATGGCCGTGGTCATCCTCGTGCTGAGCATGGTGCGGGTGGCCGCGCTGCAGAACATCGCACTGCTGCTGTGGCTCGTGGTGATCGTGCTGATCGTGCTCGACTCGTTCGTCACGGCGTTCCGCCTGAAGAAGCAGCTGAACGAGCGCTTCGCCGGCGAGAACAAGCGCGGCGCGGTCGCCTACGCCCTGATGCGCTCTCTCCAGATGCGCCGGCTCCGGCTGCCGAAGCCGCAGGTCAAGCGCGGAGAGCGGCCCTGACCGCGACGTCGTTCTCCGGGGGCGCGGCGGATGCCTGGCTGGACAAGCTGAGTGGGCTGCGCGATGTCGTCCGGCAGGAGCTGGTGGCCCGGCAGCTGGACGAGCAGATAGTCGGGCGGTTCCCGGTCGGGCAGCGGCTGCGGGTGCTCGACGTCGGGATGGGCCAGGGCACCCAGGCGCTGCGGCTGGCCCGGGCCGGGCACCAGGTGACCGGTCTGGAGCAGGACCCGAAGATGATCGCCGTGGCCCGGGAGTCCCTCGCGGGGGAACCGGAGGGCATCCGGGAGCGGATGCGGATCATCGAAGGCGACGGCCGGGACACCGGCGTGCACTTCCTGCCGGGCAGTTTCGACGTGGTGCTGTGCCACGGCGTCCTGATGTACGTCGAGGAGCCCGACCCGCTGCTGGCGGGCCTGGCCCGGATGCTCGCACCCGGCGGGCTGCTGTCCCTGCTCGTGCGCAACGGGGACGCGCTCGCGATACGGCCGGGCCTGTCCGGCGACTGGGCGGGCGCGCTGGCCGCCTTCGACACGACCGCTTACCTCCCCCATTCTCGAACAGACTCGAACGGGGGGACCCCCATCCGCCTGGGGCTGGACGTACGGGCCGACCGGCTGAAGGACCTGACGGCGACGCTCGCCGGGATCGGGGCGCCGCTGCGCGCCTGGTACGGGGTGCGCGTGTTCACGGACACGGCGGCGGACGGCGCCGAGGTCCCGGCCGACCTGGAGACGCTGCTCGCGGTGGAGGAGAAGGCCGGGCGGACGGATCCGTACCGCGGGGTGGCGGCGCTGCTGCACCTGTGCGGCGTACGGGGCTGACCGCCGGCGGAGTGGGCGAGGGCCGTCCGCCGGCCCCCGCCCCGGGCTCACGCCTCGGCCGCGTGCAGGCTCATCGGCCCGTAGATCTCCGTGGCGTCCTCGAACAGCCGCACCTGGTCGGCACCGCCTTCCAGCAGGGCCTTCCAGTGCTCCCCGATCCAGGACTCGGCGTCCCCCTGGGTGGGGAACTCCTCCGGCGGCACCGCGGGCTGGACCTCCGTCCCGTCGGTCTTCTCGAACCGCCACGTCCATGCCGCCATGTACGCCTCCCATGTGTGTGAGCACACTGCACAGCGAAAAGCCGGATCTTGGTCCGGCTCCTGACCAGAGCCTATGCGCTCCGCTGGGTTGGGCGGGATATGTGGTCGGGTGTGCAGGTCAGTGGGTGCGTGCGGGTCGTGGTGGGCTGGTCGCGCCCGCGCGGCGGAGCCGCATGTCGATACGGCCCGCGCCCCTTGGGGGCGTCTCCAGCACGCATGACACATTGTGGCGGGTGAGAATCGGGGCGTGGAACTGACTCTGCTCGGCACCGGCGCCCCCGCGGGACTTCCCCGCCCCGACTGTCCCTGTGCGGCCTGTGCGGCCGCCATCGGTCCTGACGCGCGGGCGGCCACCGCGCTGCTCCTGGACGGGGCGCTGCTGCTGGACCTGACGCCCGGGGCCGCCTTCGCGGCGGCGCGGGCGGGCCATTCCCTGACCGGCGTACGGCAGGTGCTGCTGTCGCATCCGCACGACGGGCCGGCGGTCGAGGTGCCGGCCGGGCTGCCGCAACCCGGACGGGTGCCGGACGGGCGGGAGTTGACGCTGCTGACGGGGCACCGGGTGCGGGCGGTGGCGATGGACGCGCCGGGCACGGGGTACGCGGTGACCGGGCCGGACGGGCAGCGGCTGCTGTACCTGCCGCCGGGCGGGGCGCCGGCGGGTCTCGAGGAGCCGGCCGAGTCGTACGACATGGTGCTCGCGGACGTCGTGGGGCGGCCGGACGCGCTGGCGAAGCTGCGGGCGGTGGGTGCGGTGGGGCCGACGACCGATGTGGTCGCCGTCCACCTGGACCACGACGTGCCGCCCGGGCCGGAGCTCGGGCGGCGGCTCGCGGCGGCCGGGGCACGGGCCGTGCCGGACGGGACGACGCTGGCGGTGGGGGCGTACGAGGACGTGCCGGACATGCCGCGGCGGACGCTGGTGCTGGGCGGGGCGCGGTCGGGCAAGTCGGTGGAGGCCGAGCGGAGGCTGGAGGCCTTTCCGGACGTGCTGTACGTGGCGACGGGCGGGTCGCGCAACGGGGACACCGAGTGGTCGGCGCGGGTGGCCGCGCATCGGGAGCGGCGGCCGGGGTCGTGGCAGACGGTCGAGACGTGCGATCTGGTGCCGCTGCTGGAGGAGGAGGGGCCGCCGTTGCTCATCGACTGTCTGTCGTTGTGGCTGACGGATGCGATGGATGCCGCGGGGGCGTGGGACGACGCGGTGTGGGCGGAGCGGGGGGAGAAGGCGTTGCGGGAGCGGGTGCGGGAGTTGACGGAGGCGGTGCGGTCGACTCGGCGGACCGTTGTCGCCGTGTCGAACGAGGTGGGGTCGGGGATCGTGCCGTCTACCGCGTCGGGGCGGCGGTATCGGGATGAACTCGGGCGGTTGAACGCGGGGTTCGCGGACGAGTGTGAGCATGTGTTGCTGGTGGTGGCGGGGCAGGTGGTGGTGCTGCGGGGGTGAAGCCCACCCGTGCCGCCCCAAGCGGCACGACTGCCCGCAGCTCGGCTAGGTCTGCTTGCGGGCGATCAGGCGGTACGTGTTCGCGAAGCGGGTGCGGCGGGCCACGGGGGCGATGAGGTGGTCTGCCACCGCTGCCAGGGCCACCAAGGGGATGCCCGCTCGGAGCAGGGCCTCGCGGAGGTGCTGGTGAGCCTGGGGTGGGGGGACCGCTCGCCAGGGGGTGTCGGGGGCCGGGAGGGCGTGGGAGAGGGCCAGGGCCGTGGCGCCGGCCAGGTCGTTGGGGATGTGAACCGGGCGGTGGTCCAGGAGGGCGATCGTGCAGCCGGCCGCCTCCAGTTCCGCGCGGAGGTTGTGCGCAGGGAGCAGATGCAGATGGCGGGGCTGGTCGTAGGCGAGCCACCAGCGGCCCAGTAGCGCGGCGTACACGCTGCGGGGGCTCAGGGTCTCGATGAGCAGGCGGCCACCGGGGCGCAGGACTTCGAGGGCGGCGTGGAGTTCCGCGCGGGGGTCGGGGGTGCCCTCCAGGTGGTGGAGCATGCTGACCACGTCGTAGCGGGCGCGCAGTGCGGCCGAGATCCGGGGGTTCGTCAGACGGCCCACGTGGGCCTCCTCGACGCGGTCGGCCGAGCGGGCGCGGACCACACGCGGGGTGTCGTCCAGGCCGTCGAAGGAGGTGTACGGGAAGAACTCCCGGGCCGTCGCGGGGAAGCGGGCGTGGCCCGTCCCCACGTCCAGCCAGCTCTCCGGCTCCCCGAACCGCAGCATCGCGCGGGCGGCCGAGCGGTGGCGGAGCCGGCTGCCGCGCAGCGCGAGGAGGGTGTCGGCCGCGACGTCCCGGGGCGCTCCGCGCACCGTCCGGTGGTAGAGAGCGAGGCCCTCGAACGTGAGGCGGGGGTTCTGGAAGGTGTGGCCGCAGTCCCGGCACTCGTCGACGGTGAAGCTGCCCGGCTTGTAGTGCCGCAGGTCACCGGTGCGCAGCCGGTTCCGCAGCCGGGCCGAGCCGCACCAGGGGCAGTCCTCGCGGCGCGGCTCGTGGACCCGTGTGGTCGCTTGGGGGACGGGGGATGCGGAAGGGGCGGGATGTGCGGTCATGGGCGGCTCCCGGGCGCGAAGGCGTACGGCAGGGACGTTCGACGAACGACGTACGACAATCCGCTGCAAACCGGAACGTATGGGATGCCGATCCGGGGTGCAACGACGTCGCCGCCGAGGAGTCGTGATGTGGCGCCCTGCTGTTCGAGCGGTGCCGGTACTGTTCGGCGAATGAGCTCGCTTAATCTCGACGACTTCACCGATCTGATCGAGCGTCCGGACGGCGGGGTGCGCCGTGACGCCGAGGCGCGCCGGGAGCGGCAGATCGTGCCGCCCGGGTCGCTGGGCCGCCTGGACGACCTGGGTGAGTGGCTGGCGTCGGCGCAGTCCGCCGTGCCGGTGCGGCCGATCGAACGGCCGCGGGTGGTGCTCTTCGCCGGTGACCACGGCGTCGCCGAGCTGGGCGTCTCGGCCCGGACGGCAGGCGGCGCCGGGGAGTTGGTTCGGGAGGTGCTGGAGGGCGGCCGGCCCGTGTCGGTGCTGGCGCGGCGGCTGGGCGTGCCGGTGCGGATCGTCGACATGGCCCTGGACTGCGATCCGGAGACGCTGCCCGAGGACGTCGTACGGCACCGGGTGCGGCGCGGCAGCGGGCGCATCGACGTCGAGGACGCGCTGACCCTTCAGGAGGCCGAGGCGGCGTTCCGGGCCGGGGTCGCGGTGGCCGACGAGGAGGCCGACTCCGGTACGGATCTGGTGGTGCTCGGCGATGTGAGCGTCGGTGGGACCACGGCCGCGGGCGTGCTGGTCGCGGCGCTGTGCGGGGTCGACGCGTCGATCGTCACCGGCCGGGGCGGGCTGGCGATCGACGACCTGGCGTGGATGCGCAAGTGCGCGGCGATCCGCGACGCGCTGCGCCGCGCCAGGCCGGTGCTCGGGGACCAGTTGCAGCTGCTGGCGACGGTGGGCGGGGCCGACCTCGCCGCGATGACGGGCTTCCTGCTGCAGAGCGCGGTGCGCAAGATGCCGGTGGTGCTCGACGGGGTCGTGACGGCCGCGTGCGCGCTGGTCGGGCAGCGGATCGCGTTCCGGGCGCCGGACTGGTGGCTGGCCGCGCACGACAGCGGCGAGCCCGGGCAGGCCAAGGCGCTGGACCGGATGGCCCTGGAGCCGCTGCTGACCCAGGGCGTGACCGTCGGCGAGGGCGCGGGCGGCCTGCTCGCGCTCCCCCTGGTGCAGGCCGCGGCAGCGCTGGCGGCGGAGCTGCCCGAGAGGCCGAAGGAGTCCGAGGAGCCGGAGATCTCCGAGGCCTCCGAGGCTTCTGAGGCCTCCGAGGTTCCCGCCGAGCAGTAGCGTTCCGGGAGATCCAGGTCACGCACGCCTGGCTCAACTTCGTCCCGTTCCGGTCGGTCTTCGCGTGTGGTGTCGGTTTTCACAGCCACGGACACCGCGCATCCCGCTGACGTACCGACATCCGGACGAGGACGACCCGATGACCACGCTCGCCCACTGGGCCCGCGCCGAATGGGGGCCGCTGTTCGCGGCCGTGCGCGGGCCACTGCCGGAGCGGCGGCTGCGGGCCGTGCCGATGGCGGTCGCGGCCGTGTGCCTCATGGCCGTGCTGCACTTCGTGCACCACCAGTCGTGGGGCTACCGGTTCGTGCAGGACATCGGGGCGATACGGGCCGAGGACCCGCTGTGGCTCGCGCTGCTGCGGACACCGCTGTCGCTGTTCGTGCCCGCGCTGGACCTGCCGGTGTGGGGCGCGCTGGCGCAGATCCTGCTGGTGTTCGGCATCGCGGAGCTCTGCCTGGGCCGGCGGCGGACGCTGCTCATCGCCTACGTCGCGACGCTCGCGGGCACGCTCTACGCCCGCCTGGGCGTCTGGCTGGGCCCGGACGTCCCGCTGGGCCTGCCCGCCTCGGACGCGCGGGTCGTGGACACCGGGCCGTCGGCGGCGGTGGTGGGACTGGCCGTCTACCTGGGATGGCACTACCGGGCGTACGCCACGGCCGGGGCGGTGATCGTGGCGATGGTGGCCGAGATCGCCCTGAAGGAGAACCTGGCGGGCAAGGAGCATCTGGCTGCGATCGCGGCCGTGCTAGTGGTGTGCGCGGCCGGAGCGGTGCGCCGGCGGCGCGTCAGCGGTGTTCGAGGGACCGGGCCGGCTCGGCGTCGGGCGCGCCGCCGATCCAGTCCTGGAACGCGCGCCGGGGGCCGATCCAGCGGCGGTCGTGGCGGTAGGCCCGCAGGCTGGACTTGGCGCGGGCGCGGGGACGGCGCCGGTAGAAGCGCCTGGCCCAGTAGGAGCCGGGGCGGGCCAGTCGTACGGCGCCGACCAGGGCGATGACGGGGACGATCACACCGAAGACCGCGAGGCGGGTCTTGCCCTTGAACAGGGCGATGAGGGCGAACACGAAGTTCACGACGACGTTCACGATCACGGTCGCGCGGTTCTGCTCCTGGTCGTCCGAGAGGTCGTTGACTCCCAGGGGCGAGAAGCCGATCAGAAGCAGTCCGACGAGGGAGGCGGTGAGGACGACCATCTCGACGCTCTTGCGGCCGGCCTCGGTCCAGTAGACGTCGGCCAGGTGCAGGACCAGGGCGAACTCGTCGAGGACGAGGCCGGCGCCGATGCCGAAGAGCACCGCGGCCAGCCCCGAACCGAAGCCGTGCTGCCCTCCGGCCACCGCGCCGAAGCCGCCGATGATCGTCAGGATGACGCCGGGGACCACGTGGTGGACGTGGAGGCCGCCGCTGCCGCTGACGTTGCGGAAAGGACCCTTGCCCGCCCGGATGAGGCGGGTGATGCCCCGCGTGATCAGGAAGGTCACCACGAAGGAGACGAGGGCGAGGAGCAGCGGCAGCTTGCCGGGTTCGATGATGTTCTGCTCCAGCCATCCCATATGTGAACTTTATCCTCGCCCGCCGCATCCGCTCTTCTGACCGGCGGGTAGCCTGCGCCGGTGCCCAGAACCTCGCCCCTGGACGGTCTCCGCTTCGCCTTCGGCACCCTCACGGTGTTCCCGGTCCGGGTGACCCGGTGGGACCGCCAGGCCGCGCGCGGCGGCATGCTGTGCGCTCCGCTGGCCGGGCTCGCGGTCGGTGCCGCTGCCGCCGCCGCCGGGCTGGTGCTGCTGTTCCTCGGTGCGGGCGGGCTGCTCGCCGCCGTGGCCACCGTCGCCGTCCCCGCGGTACTGACCCGGGGGCTGCACCTCGACGGGCTCGCGGACACCGCCGACGGGCTGGGCAGCGGGAAGCCCGCCGAGGACGCCCTGCGGATCATGAAGCAGTCGGACATCGGGCCGTTCGGGGTCATCACCCTCGTCCTCGCCCTGCTCGCGCAGGTCGCCGCGCTCGCCCAGGCCTACGACGCCTCCTGGGCCCGGGGCGCGTGCGCCGCCGTCGTCTCCGCGACGGTCGCCCGGCTGGCCCTGACCCTCGCGGCCCGGTCCGGGGTGCCGGCGGCGCGGCCGGAGGGGCTGGGGGCGGCGGTCGCGGGGGTCGTGCCGATCCGCGGGGCGCTGCTCGCCGGCGTCGCCGTCACGGGCGGGGCGGCAGCGGTCGCCGCCGTCTTCGGGCCGTACGACGTCGCCCGTACCGCGCTCGCGGTCCTGCTCTCCCTGGCCGGTGCCGAAGCGCTCCTGCGGCACTGCACGCGCCGCTTCGGCGGGATCACCGGGGACGTGTTCGGCGGCCTCGCCGAGACGGCGGCGACCACGGCGCTGGTCGTTCTGTCACTGGGCTGAAACGAACTCCTCGCCCCCCTCCTGCCCTCACCGCCCGGCGGCTGGCTTCGTCCCCCGAACACACAAGTGATCGGGGGATGTTCATGCCGAAGCTACGCCGTGTCGTGGCCTGGTCCGTCGACTTCGCACTGGTGGTGGCGCTGGCCTCGGCGCTCGCCGTGCTCACCTTCCACCGGGTCTCCGCGCTCGTCACCGACGTGCCCGAGCTCGCCACCCGCAGCGGCCTCGACCTGCTGACCTCGCGCGGCGACGTGCTCGACGCCTCCCAGGACCTGGGGCTCAGGCTGTGGGACACGTCGGTGCTGTACGTCGAGCAGGCCGTCGGACTGCTGGTCCTGACGGTGTTCCTCTACCAGTGGGGGTGTCTGTCCCTGGCCGGGCGGACGATCGGCCAGGGCCTGGCCGGGCTGAAGGTCACGCCGCGGCTGCCGCGCCGGGCGGCGCTGCGGGCCGCCGTCACGACCGAAGCGGACGTCGCCGTGTACGCGGTGGCCTGTGTGCTGCTGGTCGAGGGGCAGGTCGTGCTGTCGGTGCTGGTGTGGGCGGTCGCGGTGGTGCTGTTCCTGCTGAACGCGCTGCCGGACCTCTCCCCCGGCCGCCGGTCCCTCGCCGACCGGGTGGCGGGCACGGAGGTCACCGGGATCGGGCTCAGCACGCCTGCCGCCACGCCCCTAGTTCGTACTTCTTGAGCAGCGAACTCAAGCGTAGGCGGCGGGACTCGGCGCAGAAGCGGCCGGTGGGCACCTCGTACTCGACGTGGAAGACGGCCTTGCCCGCCTCGACGAACGGCTTGAGGGCGCCGCACTCGCCGTACTGGGCGCACTGTTCGTTGACCGCGAAGTCGAAGTCCCCGGCCAGCTCCGGGATCTGGTCCAGGTCGTTCTTCAGGCCGACGGCCAGGCCCCGGTCGTGGGCGAGGCGGGCGATGAGGCGGTTGTAGCGGAGCTGGTCGGCGGCGGTCAGCGGGAAGCCCGTGTCGTTGCGGTAGCCGTCCATGTTGTCGGGCTCCACCGCGTCGAAGCCCTTGTCGCGGCACATGTCCATGCGGGCCGCCATGAGCGGCTCCAGGACGTCGGTGCGGCGGATGTCGAGCCAGCGTTCGCCCTCCCAGCCGTTGCCCCGGCCGAGGACCGGCTTCGGGAACTTCTTCGCGTCCGGGCGGAACTCCTCCCAGGCGCCCGTGGACAGATAGCAGATGACCTTGCGGTCCTCGCGGTGCAGCCGGGCGACGGTGGCCTCGGAGTGGTCGAAGCCGTCGATGTCGTAGACCGGCACGTCGACGGAGGTGTCCAGGCGCCCGCTGAGCTGCCACTGCCAGGCCGTGCCGGGACGGGGCTGCCAGCGGGGGCCGGGCTTGCCGTCGGGGCCCTGGGTGCAGCCCGCGAGCAGCAGGATCAGCAGGGCGACGAGCAGGGGGCGTCTCACGGGGCGTTCTCCGGGTTGTGCAGGGTGTACGGCAGTGTGCCCCAAGGATGATCTCCGGTTCCGGGCACCGCGCAGTGCACCGCCGCGCCCCGCTCCCGCGCCAGGCCCTCGGGATCGGCGCCGGGCGGCACGTCGTACACCAGGTGGCACAGCCGCACCCCGCTGTCGCCGGGCCAGGGTCGGTGAGGCAGGGCGCGGTAGGACGCCCAGGTGCCCTCGAAGGTGACGAGGACGTCGGCGATGCGGGCGTAGCAGGGGTGCGGTGCCGTGCCGTGGTTGAGGACGAGGGTGCCGCAGCCGACGCCCCAGGCGGCCACCGCCAGCCGCTGGTAGTGCTCGAACTGCTCGGGCCCGGAGGGGACCTGGTCGAGGAAGGCGCCGTCGGTGCCGTACCAGTCGCGGTGCCGGGTGAGGTCGCGGACGACGTCGGTGGCGGCGCGGCGGCCGTAGTCGGTGTCGGCGTATCCGAGGACCCGGACGCCCGCCGCCCTCAGCCGGCCGGCGACCTCGGCGAAGGCCGCGTCGGGGCGGTCGCCGGGGCCGCTGGCCGGGTTGAGGACGACCCCGTAGAGGCGGGGCGCGGCCGCGACGATCGCGTCCCATTCGGCGGGGCGGACGGACGGGTGCTCGTAGTACGGGACCAGGAGGGTGCTCATCGGTGGGCGGTTGCCCTCCCCAGCAGCGCGCACACCAGGGCGGCCTGGACGACGGCCGCCGCGCCGTACACGGCCATGCCCGCCGTGTGCGGGTCGCCGGTGCGGGTGGCGATGAGCAGGGTCTGGGCGAGGGCCGCGGCGCAGCACACCGCCGTCGCGCCGGTCACCGCGCCGAACGACTGGAGCAGCAGGCCCGTCCACAGGACCACGCCCAGCAGGAGCAGCCCGGCCAGCCGGACGCCGCCGGGGACCGGGGAGTGCGGCCACAGGAGGGAGGCGGCGAGGCTCAGCGCGAGCAGCGCGGCGAGATAGGCGGCCAGGCACTGTACGACGGTCAGGACCGTGGTCCGCCAGAAGTCCCGGGCGGTGCTGCTGGAGCGCAGTCCGGCGAGGCTGTCGCTGCGGAAGCGGTACAGCAGCCACTCGGCGGGGCCCATGCTGAGGGTGAGCGCCACGGCGGCGGGCGCGGCGACCGCGCTGTGGTCCTCGCCGGCGAGGACGTCGCCGAGCGCCGCGTACAGCACGAGGACGCCGGTGCCGAGCCCGAACAGCGCGTACGGCAGGGAGCCCGTGAGCCGGGGTCCGGCGGGGCGCCGGCGCGCGGGGGCGGCGCCGAACCCGCCGAAGGGCAGCAGGGCGACGAGGCCGGCGGTCCAGCCGCCCCCGCCCGGTTCCTTCAGGGCGGGTGCCGCTTCGCGGACGGCGAGGGCCGCGACCGCCGCCAGGGAGCCCAGCAGCAGGGCCAGGCTCGCGGCCTCGGGCAGCGGGTCGACCAGGGACAGGACCGCGCCCATCGCCATCGGCGCGAGCGCGGCCAGCAGGAACCGCTCGCGGCCCATCACCAGCAGCACGGTCGCCGCCGCCAGATAGCAGGACTGCCCGGCGGCGAAGGCCACCACGGCCGGGACGGCGCCGCCCGCGAACGCCAGGGCGACCAGCGAGCCGAGCAGCGCACCGGCCGGGGCGCCGAGCAGCAGGGCACGCCGGGCGGCCATCCGGTCGCCCAACCCGAGCCAGGCGTACGCCCGGTGGGCGAGCCCCTGGTTCCACGTCCAGCCGCACAGGGCGCCGGCCAGGAGCGGGACCGTGCCCGCGGGGAGGCCGAAGTCGTCGGGGCCCGTGAACAGGGGCGCGCCGAGGACGTAGGCGAGGCCGGGCAGGGCGAAGACGACACCGCGCAGCAAGCAGCCCAGCAGGCCGATCCGCCAGGGGTCGTGGAGGGGGCCGTCGGGCTCGGGGTAGCGGCGCTCGACGCGTTCGTAGAGGGTCTCGGCGAGCGCGAAGGAGTTCTTCACGCCGTACCGTTCGCGGATCTGGTCGTCGGAGAGGCCGTCGGACTCCAGGAGCGCGGCTATCTCGTCCGGGTGGACGGCCGCGGCTACGAAGTCCTCCAGGCGGACGGCGAGTTCGTCGACCGGGTCGGGCTGGGCCCAGCTGGGGGTGCGCTGCCGGGGGATGGCGGGGAGGGTGTCCGGGCGGGAGCCCGGGGGCAGCCAGACGCTTCCGCTCACCAGCCGGCTCCGTCCGTCGCGACGGCCGCGTACCAGGGGTCGCGCAGTTCCAGGGTCCAGTCGGCGACGGTCTCCAGCGTGGGTTCGTACACCTCGTCCTCGCCCGCGAGTTCCTTGTAGACGGTGCGGAAGGCATCCACCGAGCGGCGCAGCGTGAACCGGTCGATGACGCGCTGGCGCGACAACTGCCCCAGTTCGAGGCGCCGTTGGTCGTCCTTGAGCAGGGTCAGCGCGGCGGCGGCCATCTTCTCCGGCTCGCGCGGGGGCACCACCAGGCCCGTGTCGCCGACGGCCTCGCGCACTCCCCCGACGTCCGTCGACACCGTCGTACGGCCGCACGACATGGCCTCGATGATGGAGAACGGGAAGCCCTCGGATATCGACGACAGCATGACGACGTGTCCGGCCGCGTAGGCCCGCCAGACCTCGCTGATGCGGCCCTCGAAGGTCAGGCCGTCGGTGACGCCCAGTTCGGCGGCGAGCTTCTCCAGGCGGGTGCGGTAGGCCTCGCCGCCGGGCGGGACCGGGCCGAAGAGCCTCAGCCGGGTCGCCGGTATCTCGGCGCGCACCATCGCGTACGCGCGGATCAGGGTCTCCAGGTCCTTGATGGGGTCGACACGGCCGCACCAGGACAGGGTGGGGACCTCGGGCTCGGGGCCGGCGTGCGGGAAGGCGGCCGGGTCGACTCCGTTGTAGACCGTGCGGATCTTGCCGGCGTCGGCGCCGCCGCGCTCCTCCCAGCGGCGGTTGTACTGGTTGCACGGCGTTATCAGGTCGGCGGCCCGGTAGCCGTAGGAGTTCAGCTCCCGGTAGAAGCCGAGCATGAACGCCTTCACGGGCCAGCGCTGGGCGTCGCGGCGGTAGCCGAGGTAGCGCTCGCGCAGGTAGATGCCGTGCTCGGTGAGCAGGAACGGCACGCCGTCCAAGTGGCGGGCGGCGAGCGCGGGCAGGGTGGCGAGGCCGCTGCTGACGGCGTGCGCGACGCAGTCCTCGGGGATGCGGACGCCGAGCGGGCGCAGGGCGTGTTCCAGCAGGTCGGTCGCGGTCAGCGCGTCGTGCACGGTGGGGCGGGCGGCGGCCGTCGGCAGATGCGGCATCGTCCAGATCCGCATCAGCGAGCGCAGCGCCGACTCGGTGCGCAGGGCCGCCGACAGGCACCCGTCCCGGGCGAGTTCGGCGAGCTCGTTCAGGGACTCGCCGAAGTCGGCGTGCGAGCCGGGGTCGAGGAAGGAGAGCAGGAAACGCTCGTAGGTCTCGGTGAAGCGGCTGCGGGCCCTGCCGTACGGGGGCCTCGCGCGGCCGGGACGCGGGCCCCAGGTCGGCACGGAGGTGTGTTGGTAGACGTTGGGCGGCAGCTCCCAGGTGACGGGTTCGCGGCCGCTGCCGGTGAGCGAGACGATGTGGAAGTCGACCTCGGGCATGCCCTTGACGAGCTGGTCGCACCAGGTGCTGACGCCGCCGTGGACGTGCGGGTAGGTGCCTTCGGTGAGCATGGTGACATGACGGCCTGTTCGCCTCATGCGGTGTTTCCCCCCTGTGGTGCGGATGTTGTGCGGGGAACTGCTGCCCGGATGCCGAGTGCGGGTCTCGTGTGGGCTGGTCGCGCAGTTCCCCGCGCCCCTGAGAGCTCTAGGGCAACTTCAGTGTGAGAGCCGACTGGAGTGCTGCCGGGGTCGTCCAGGCCGAGCGCTGTCCCGCGTACGGGGTACCGAACGCGGTGGTGCCGAGCAGGAGTTGCTTCTGCGTGCCCTCCGGCGCGGTCACCGGGATGTGTGTGCCGGACGGGGCGGTGACGGTGACGGTGGTGCCGGTCCGGTACGCCGTCACCCGACCGTTCGCCAGGGCCGTCTGCCAGGCGGCGCGGCGCTGCACCTCGGTGCCGATGGCGCCGTGCCGGGGGTTCTCCAGCGGGGTGTTGTCGGCGAACAGCGCCCGGTAGTCGTCGAGCACCTTCTCCATGACCGGGTAGAGCAGCCGGTCCTCGGCCAGGTTGGACTGGTGCGCGTAGTGCGGCCGGGGGTCGCCGGCGAGGACGTGTCCGAGGGCGGTGCGCGCCTCCTGCGGGACGATGTGCTCGGCGTAGCCGGTGGTGGGGTCGAGCGGCTCGTCCAGGCACGTGGAGGTGGCGTTGTCCTCGCAGACGCCGCTGCCGCCGTCGGCGCGCGAGGTGTAGACCCAGTTGTACTCGTCGGCCATCTCGGCCGCCGTGCCCACGTTGTAGTACACGTTCATCGGGTGGCGCGGCACGGTCAGGGCGTTGCCGATCGCGCGCTGCTCGGGCTCGCGGGAGTTGTCCGAGGCGATCCACCTGACGCCGGTGTCGGCCAGGGCGCCGGCCAGGCCGGGGTTGTCGTCGGACTGCTGGGG
Organism: Streptomyces sp. NPDC050164; assembly: GCF_044459945.1. Taxonomy (NCBI): domain Bacteria; kingdom Bacillati; phylum Actinomycetota; class Actinomycetes; order Kitasatosporales; family Streptomycetaceae; genus Streptomyces; species Streptomyces sp. NPDC050164. The sequence continues at coordinate 18,031 of NZ_JBITJK010000039.1, read as the reverse complement.
CAGCGTCTTCAGGCCCGAGTGCTCACCGGTGACCAGCTCGGCGCGGTCGACGGGAAGGCCCTGGTTCACGGCCCAGTCGTGGTTGTCGCGGATCTGCGCGGCGATCTCGGCGCGGCTCATGTACTTGGTCGAGCCGTCGGCGTTCTTCGCGCAGCTCCACGGCACGGTGGAGGTGTCCTGTACGCAGCCGAGGAAGGGGTGCGTGTAGGTGTGGTTGACCCAGCGGTACTGCGCCTTGTCGGCGAGCAGCCGGTCGGTCAGGGCGTCGGTGCCGCCGTGCTGGGTCTTCCACTCCTCGCCCGAGCCGGCGTTGTAGACCATGTCCATGGTGAAGCCGTGCTCGCGCTGCCACTGGGCGGCGTAGGCGGCGTCGTCCGCGGTCATGCGGATCGGCGTGGTGCCCTCGCCGTCGCCGCCCGCGCAGTCGAAGTCGCCCGGGGTGCAGTTGCGCTCGGTGTCCCAGCGGCTGTCCGGGGCGAACACGTCGTCGATGTGCACGGCGAAGGAGTTGCGGGCCTGGCCCAGGTGCACGCCCTGGGTGAGCCACTCGACGATGCCCCGGGCCAGCAGCCGGAACTGCTGCTGGTTGCTGTTGTAGGCGAAGGTCACCACGAGTTCGCGGCGGCCGTCGTGGGCGTACTCGCCGACGAGGCTGCCGCGGCCGGTGCCGCCGGGCACGGGGATGTCGACGTAGCTGGTGAAGCCGGTGCGGGGCCGGGCGACATAGCCGTAACTCTCACGTACGGCCGGGGCATTGTCCTCGAACCGGAACGCGCCGTCGAGGTAGCCGAACCAGCCGGCCTTCCCGGCCGCGGTGACGGACGCCTCGCGCCCGTCGAGAGTGCCCGCCCAGCCACCCTCGCTGGTGTAGTCGAGGCCGACCTCCGGGTGCGCCCAGGTGTAGGCGTCGACCTGCGGGATGCCGTACGTCCGCTCGTACGTCTCCAGGGCGGTCTGCTCGGCGGAGCCCGCGCCGAAGGGGGACTCGTTCGGCAGGACGACGCCCTGGTACTTGGCGCGCGGGCTGCCGTTCACCGTGTCGCTCAGGAACGACTCGGTGATCTTCGGGCGGCCGGCGTCGTTCAGGTCGATGGTCGTGTACGGGACGCCCGTGCTCCTCAGCTGGGCGGTGACGGCCCGGACGGAGCTGTCGCCGTTGTCCACCACCAGCACCCTCAGATCGATCCGTGGCTCCTCCGCGGCCGCCGCCCCCGGCGCCACCGCCCCCGCCGTGATCAGGCCCGCCGCCGTCACCGCGGCGGCCGTGCTTCTCCATCTGCGCGCACGCTGCGCCATGGTTCCTCCCCCAGAAGATCCCCGGGATCCCCTTGCGGTCGAACTGAGGAGGACCCGTGGAAATCATGCAAAGCGGCGAGCAGAGCGCTCACCGGATCTCGACGAGTGTGACTCAGTTCACCGGCATGGAGGATCAAGAAATGGCCACTGGGCCACCGACAGGTGAACGCCCGCAGGAATGAGCGAACACGACCACGCGCGTAGTCTCGTCGTCGAGTGTTCGCCGCACCGGGGAAGGCCCCGTGATATCCGAGCCCTGAGGTCGCAATAGGGTCGGCTGTCGGGCCCGGTCGACCCACACCGTTCGACCACAGAAACTTCACATCGGAAGCGAGATTTCACCACCGTGACTGCTCTCACTCTCAGCACCGCCGCGGCGCCCGGTCTGCGGGCCGACGCCATCGTGATCGGTGTCGCCAAGGGTGCCAAGGGGCCGGTCGTCGCACCGGGCGCCGAGGCCGTGGACAAGGCGTACGACGGCAGGCTCGCCGGCGTTCTGGAGACCCTCGGCGCCTCCGGTGCCGAGGGCGAGGTGACGAAGCTGCCGGCGCCGTCCGGCTTCAAGGCGCCGCTCGTGCTGGCCGTGGGCCTGGGCGCGGTGCCCGAGAAGGACGCCGACTACGACACCGAGGCCCTGCGCAAGGCCGCCGGCGCCGCCGCCCGCGCCCTGGCCGGGTCCAAGAAGGCCGCCTTCGCCCTGCCCCTGGCGAACGCCGCCGACGCCGGCGCGATCGGGGAGGGCGCCCTGCTCGGCGCGTACTCCTTCGACGCCTACAAGGACAGCGGCAAGGACCCCAAGGGGAAGAACGGCAAGGCCCCCCTCGCCGAGGTCGCCCTGCTCGGCGGCAAGCCCCGCGACAAGGCGTACAAGGCCGCCGTCGAGCGTGCCGCCGCCGTGTCCGAGGAGCTCAACCGCGCCCGCGACCTGGTCAACACCCCGCCGAACGACCTGAACCCCGAGTCGTTCGCCGCCATCGCCCAGGCCGCCGCCAAGGAGCACGGCATCAAGGTGCAGGTGCTCGACGAGAAGGCCCTGGCCAAGGGCGGCTACGGCGGCATCCTCGGCGTCGGGGCCGGCTCGGCGGCAGGACCGCGCCTGGTGAAGCTGTCGTACACCTCCTCCAAGGCGAACAAGCACCTCGCCTTCGTCGGCAAGGGCATCACGTACGACTCGGGCGGCATCTCGCTGAAGCCGGCCGGTCACAACGAGACGATGAAGTGCGACATGAGCGGTGCGGCCGCGGTGTTCGCCGCGGTCGTCGCCGCCGCGCGCCTCGGCCTGGAGGTCAACGTCACCGGCTGGCTGGCGCTGGCCGAGAACATGCCCTCCGGCTCCGCGACCCGTCCGGGTGACGTGCTGCGGATGTACAGCGGCAAGACCGTGGAGGTGCTCAACACGGACGCGGAGGGCCGGCTGGTGCTGGCCGACGCGCTGTGGGCGGCGTCGCAGGAGAAGCCGGACGCCATCGTGGACGTCGCGACGCTGACCGGGGCGATGGTGCTGGCGCTGGGGAACCGGACGTTCGGGATCATGGGCAACGACGACGCCTTCCGTACGGCGCTGCACGAGGCGGCGGAGGAGGTCGGGGAGCCGGCGTGGCCGATGCCGATGCCGGAGCACCTGCGCAAGGGGATGGACTCGCCCACGGCCGACATCGCGAACATGGGCGAGCGGATGGGCGGCGGACTGGTCGCCGGGCTGTTCCTGCGCGAGTTCGTGGGTGAGGGGATCACCTGGGCGCACCTCGACATCGCCGGGCCGGCCTTCAATGAGGGCGGGCCCTTCGGGTACACGCCGAAGGGCGGGACGGGCAGTGGCGTGCGGACGCTGGTCCGGCTCGCCGAGCTGACGGCTGCGGGGGATCTGGGCTGACGGTCGCCCGGTAGCCCGACTCTCGCCGGTTGTGTGGCGAGTGCGGGGGCGCGGGGGCTGGTCGCGCAGCTCCCCGCGCCCCTGTCGGCAACGTGGGGTGTCTCACACAGCAGCCCGGCGTCTCCTTCTGTGCTGACAAGTGCGAAGATGGGGCTCGGCAGGACAGGGCCCCACCGAAGGGCCGAAGAACGAGCGGCCGGACACCAGCCGCCTGCCGGTCAGTGAAGACCGGCGTACGGCGCACATGCATGGAGGACGTGACGTGGCGAACGACGCCAGCACCGTTTTCGACCTAGTGATCCTCGGCGGTGGCAGCGGTGGTTACGCCGCGGCCCTGCGCGGGGCGCAGCTGGGCCTGGACGTCGCCCTGATCGAGAAGGACAAGGTCGGCGGCACCTGCCTGCACCGAGGATGCATCCCCACCAAGGCCCTGCTGCACGCGGGCGAGATCGCCGACCAGGCCCGCGAGAGCGAGCAGTTCGGTGTGAAGGCCTCCTTCGAGGGCATCGACATCGCCGGCGTCCACAAGTACAAGGACGGCGTGATCGCCGGTCTGTACAAGGGGCTCCAGGGGCTCGTCGCCTCCCGCAAGGTGACCTACATCGAGGGTGAGGGACGGCTGTCCTCCCCGACCTCCGTCGACGTGAACGGCCGGCGCGTCCAGGGCCGCCACGTGCTCCTCGCGACCGGCTCCGTGCCGAAGTCGCTGCCCGGCCTGGAGATCGACGGCGACCGGATCATCTCCTCGGACCACGCCCTGGTCCTGGACCGCGTGCCGAAGTCCGCGATCATCCTCGGCGGCGGTGTCATCGGCGTCGAGTTCGCCTCCGCGTGGAAGTCCTTCGGCACCGACGTCACCATCGTCGAGGGCCTGAAGCACCTCGTCCCGGTCGAGGACGAGAACTCCTCCAAGCTGCTGGAGCGCGCCTTCCGCAAGCGCGGCATCAAGTTCAACCTGGGCACCTTCTTCGAGAAGGCCGAGTACACCCAGGACGGGGTCAAGGTCACCCTCGCCGACGGCAAGGAGTTCGAGGCCGAGACCCTGCTCGTCGCCATCGGCCGCGGCCCGGTCTCCCAGGGCCTGGGCTACGAGGAGCAGGGCGTCGCCATGGACCGCGGCTACGTCCTGGTCGACGAGTACATGCGCACCAACGTCCCGACCATCTCCGCTGTCGGTGACCTCGTCCCCACCCTGCAGCTCGCGCACGTCGGCTTCGCCGAGGGCATCCTGGTGGCGGAGCGTCTGGCCGGTCTGAAGACCGTTCCGATCGACTACGACGGTGTCCCGCGGGTGACGTACTGCCACCCGGAGGTCGCCTCCGTCGGTATCACCGAGGCCAAGGCCAAGGAGATCTACGGCGCGGACAAGGTCGTCGCTCTGAAGTACAACCTCGCGGGCAACGGCAGGAGCAAGATCCTGAACACCGCGGGCGAGATCAAGCTCGTCCAGGTCAAGGACGGTGCCGTCGTCGGCGTCCACATGGTCGGCGACCGCATGGGCGAGCAGGTCGGCGAAGCCCAGCTGATCTACAACTGGGAGGCGCTGCCCGCCGAGGTCGCGCAGCTCATCCACGCCCACCCGACGCAGAGCGAGGCGCTCGGCGAGGCCCACCTGGCCCTGGCCGGCAAGCCGCTCCACTCGCACGACTGACCCCTCGGTCGACGAACGCGACGACAGACTTCCGCACTTTCCGTAAGGAGCAACCGAAACCATGGCGGTTTCCGTAACCCTTCCGGCGCTCGGCGAGAGCGTCACCGAGGGCACTGTCACCCGCTGGCTGAAGGCCGAGGGTGAGCGCGTCGAGGCCGACGAGCCGCTGCTCGAGGTGTCGACCGACAAGGTCGACACCGAGATCCCCTCGCCCGCCGCCGGTGTCCTGGCGTCCATCAAGGTCGCCGAGGACGAGACCGTTGAGGTCGGCGCCGAGCTGGCCGTGATCGACGACGGCACGGGCGCGCCCGCTGCCGCCCCGGCCCCGGCCGCCGAGCAGGTCGCCGAGCCCGCCCCCGAGCCGGCACCGGCCGCCCCGTCCACCGAGCAGGCCGCCCCGGCGCCCGCTCCCACCGCCGACGCCGCCGCCGGCGGCGGCTCCGCCGAGGGCACGGACGTGGTCCTGCCCGCGCTCGGCGAGTCCGTCACCGAGGGCACCGTCACCCGCTGGCTGAAGTCGGTCGGTGACAGCGTCGAGGCCGACGAGCCGCTGCTCGAGGTCTCCACCGACAAGGTCGACACCGAGATCCCGGCGCCCGCCTCGGGCACGCTGCTGGAGATCGTGGTCGGCGAGGACGAGACCGCCGAGGTCGGCGCCAAGCTCGCCGTCATCGGCGAGGCGGGTGCCGCTCCGGCCGCCGCCCCGGCGCAGGAGGCCCCGGCCCAGCCCGAGCCCACTCCGGCTCCGGCTCCGGCTCCGGCTCCGGCTCCGGCTCCGGCGCAGCCCACCCCGGCCCCGCAGGCCCCGTCGGCCCCGGCTCCGCAGCAGCAGGTCACCCCGGCTCCCGAGCCGGCCCCGGCCGCTCCTGCTCCCGCCCCGGCTCCGGCCCAGGCACCGGCCGCCCCCGCCGCCCAGCCGGCCGACGACGGCGCCTACGTCACCCCGCTGGTGCGCAAGCTCGCCGCCGAGAACGGCGTCGACCTGTCCACCGTCAAGGGCACCGGCGTCGGCGGCCGCATCCGCAAGCAGGACGTCATGGCCGCCGCCGAGGCCGCCAAGGCCGCCGCCGCTGCCCCGGCTCCGGCCGCGGCCGCTCCGGCTGCCGCCAAGAAGGCCCCGGCGCTGGAGACCTCGCCGCTGCGCGGCCAGACCATCAAGATGCCGCGGATCCGCAAGGTCATCGGCGACAACATGGTCAAGGCCCTGCACGAGCAGGCCCAGCTGTCCTCGGTCGTCGAGGTCGACGTCACGCGCCTGATGAAGCTGCGCGCCCGTGCCAAGGACGCGTTCGCGGCCCGTGAGGGCGTCAAGCTCTCCCCGATGCCGTTCTTCGTCAAGGCCGCGGCCCAGGCGCTGAAGGCCCACGCGCCGATCAACGCCAAGATCAACGAGGCCGAGGGGACCATCACCTACTTCGACACCGAGAACATCGGTATCGCGGTGGACTCCGAGAAGGGCCTGATGACCCCGGTCATCAAGAACGCCGGTGGCCTCAACCTCGCCGGTATCGCCAAGGCCACGGCGGAGCTGGCCGGCAAGGTCCGCGCCAACAAGATCACCCCGGACGAGCTGTCCGGCGGGACCTTCACCATCAGCAACACCGGGTCGCGCGGCGCGCTCTTCGACACGATCATCGTGCCGCCGGGCCAGGTCGCCATCCTCGGCATCGGCGCCACGGTCAAGCGCCCCGCCGTCATCGAGACGGAGGAGGGCACGGTCATCGGCGTCCGCGACATGACGTACCTGACCCTGTCCTACGACCACCGCCTGGTGGACGGCGCCGACGCCGCCCGCTACCTGACGGCGGTCAAGGCCATCCTGGAGGCGGGCGAGTTCGAGGTCGAGCTCGGCCTCTGATCTCCAACGCTGGTACGGCTGTACGGTGCCCCCGCTCGGATCATCTCCGGGCGGGGGCACTGTGTTAGGGGCGCGGGTAACTGCGCGACAAGCCACGAACGATCCGCAGCCGCCCACAGACGGAACGGACCGAGCTCCAAGGCGCGCCACACGCACCATGTGCAACTCGTCTCACCTGCGTGAAAGCACCCTCGTCAGCCTCACCGGCGGAGCGACCCGGCCGTATTGTCTAAACGTCAATCCCGCCTAAGGAGCCCACATGACCGCGCCCGTCATCCACTCGCTGCGCGAGCAGATCCGCGAGCACATCCTGGAGGGGATCATCAGCGGACGCTGGCAGCCGGGCGAGCGGATCGTCGAGCGCCGGATCGCGACCGAACTGGAAGTCAGCCAGACCCCGGTCCGCGAGGCCCTGCGCGAACTGGAGTCCCTGCGTCTGATCGAGTCGGCTCCGAACAAGGGCGTCCGCGTACGGAACCTGACCGCCGCCGACCTGGAGGAGAGTTACCCGGTCCGGGCCGGCCTGGAGGCCATCGCGGCGGAACTGGCGGCCCAGAGCCTGTCGGAGGACTGCTCGGCCCTGGAACCCCACGTCACCGCCCTGTACGAGGCCGACCGCATGTCCGACGGCACGGCCCAGGTCCGCCACACCGTCGCCTTCCACCGCGAACTGGTCCGCGCCGCGGGCAACTCCGTGCTGCTGCACACCTGGGAAGGCCTCGGCATCGAGGTGTTCACGGCCCTGTCGATCCGCTGGCTGGGCACCCGGCAGCAGTCGTACGCCGAGGAGCACGAGGAGTTGGTCGCCGCCTTCAAGCGCCGCGACCCCCGCATCGCGGAACTCGTGAAGGCGCACGTCCTGGGTTGCGCGCCCCGGGCGTGACACCGGAGCACACCCCCGCTCAAACGCCTCCCACCTGCGGAAACCCACAGCAATCCCGTCACCGCGTGCCACCGCCGGAGGCACCGCGTGCCTACTTTCTCGTAATCAAGAGGTTTTCTGCGTCAACCCTTTGATCGATCATCGATCAGGGAGTTACAGTCGCCGACGGGCTTGCCACCCGAGCCCCAGCCCTGTCCTGCCAAAGACCAAGGGCACCCCCGAACCCTTACCGATGAGGGAACCCCCTTCGACTGAGGAAGGCGGCGACATGACCGACCCCAACGCCATCCAGCCGAGCGAGCTCGACCAGCTCCCGGACCGGGACCCGGAGGAGACCGCCGAATGGCAGGCCTCCCTGGACGCGGTCGCCACGGCGGCCGGGCCGCACCGTGCCGCGTACCTGATGCGGCGCACGCTGGAGCGCGCCGAGGGCGCCGGCATCGCGCTGCCGAAGCTCCTGGAGACCGACTACGTCAACTCCATCCCCACCGCCGCCGAGCCCGACGTGCCCGGTGACGAGGCGATGGAGCAGCGGATCACCGCGTGGAACCGCTGGAACGCGGCCGCGATGGTCACCCGCGGCAGCAAGTACGGCGTCGGCGGCCACATCGCCACCTTCGCCTCCGCCGCCTGGCTCTACGAGACCGGCTTCAACCACTTCTTCAAAGGCAAAGAGGCCGACGGCTCCGGCGACCAGCTCTACATCCAGGGCCACGCCTCCCCCGGCATCTACGCCCGCGCGTTCCTCGACGGCCGTCTGAACGAGGAGCAGCTCGACAACTTCCGCCGCGAGTCGGGCGGCAACGGCCTGCCCTCCTACCCGCACCCGCGCCGCCTGCCCTGGCTGTGGGAGTTCCCGACGGTGTCGATGGGCCTCGGCCCGCTCTCCGCCATCTACCAGGCGCGCTTCAACCGCTACCTCACCGCCCGCGGCATCAAGGACACCTCCGCCTCGCACGTGTGGGCGTTCCTCGGCGACGGCGAGATGGACGAGCCCGAGTCGACGGCGGCCCTCGCGCTGGCGGCCCGCGAGGAGCTGGACAACCTCACGTTCGTCATCAACTGCAACCTGCAGCGCCTCGACGGCCCGGTCCGCGCCAACTTCAAGATCGTGCAGGAGCTGGAGGCCCAGTTCCGCGGCGCCGGCTGGAACGTCGTCAAGTCGCTGTGGGGCACGGCCTGGGACGAGCTGTTCCAGCTCGACACCACGGGCGCGCTCGTACGCCGTCTGCGCCAGGTACCGGACGCGCAGATCCAGACGTACCAGACCCGCGACGCCGCCTACATCCGCCAGGACTTCTTCGGCGCCGACCCGGCGCTGGCGGAGATGGCGAAGCTGCTGAGCGACGACAAGATCCTCGAGTGCTTCCACCTCTCGCGCGGTGGGCACGAGGCCCGCAAGGTGTACGCCGCGTACAAGGCGGCCGTCGAACACAAGGGCGCGCCGACCGTGATCCTGGCCCAGACGGTCAAGGGCCACACCCTCGGCGAGGGCTTCGCGTCGAAGAACGCCAACCACCAGATGAAGAAGCTGACGGTGGACGAGTTCAAGAACATGCGCGACCTGCTCGGCCTGCCGATCAAGGACAGCGACTTCGTCGACGGTGTGGTCCCCTACGGCCACCCGGGCGCCGACTCCCCCGAGGTCCGCTACCTCCAGGAGCGCCGCGCGGCCCTCGGCGGTCCGGCCCCGGCCCGCCGCGTCCACCCGGTCGCGCCGCTGCCGGCCCCCGCGGAGAAGGCGTTCGCCTCCTTCGACAAGGGCTCCGGCTCGCAGAACGTGGCCACCACCATGGCGTTCGTCCGTCTGGTGAAGGACCTGGTCCGCGACAAGGAGACCGGCAAGCGCTGGGTGCCGATCGTCCCGGACGAGGCGCGCACCTTCGGTATGGAGAGCCTCTTCCCGTCGCTCGGCATCTACTCGCCCAAGGGCCAGACGTACGAGCCGGTCGACCGCGACCAGCTGATGTACTACAAGGAGGCCCAGAACGGCCAGATCCTCAACGAGGGGATCACCGAGGCCGGTTCGATGGCCGACTTCATCGCCGCTTCGACGTCGTACGCGACGCACGGCGAGACGATGATCCCGTTCTACATCTTCTACTCGATGTTCGGCTGGCAGCGCACGGCCGACCAGATGTGGCAGCTCGGCGACCAGCTCGGCCGCGGCTTCCTCGTCGGCGCCACGGCCGGCCGCACCACCCTGACCGGTGAGGGCCTGCAGCACGCCGACGGCCACTCCCCCGTCATCGCCGCGACGAACCCGGCGGCGCTGACGTACGACCCGGCGTTCGCGTACGAGGTCGCGGCCATCGTCAAGGAGGGCCTGCGCCGGATGTACGGCGAGGCGGCCCCGGGTGAGGACCAGAACGTCTTCTACTACCTGACCGTCTACAACGAGCCGCTGCCGCAGCCCGCGAAGCCGTCCGTCGACGGCATCGACGAGGGCATCGTCAAGGGCCTTTACCGCTTCAACACGGCGGAGTCGGCGGGCATCACGCCCGCGGCCAACGCCCCGCGGATCCAGCTGCTCGGCTCCGGTACGGCGATCCACTGGGCGCTGAAGGCGCAGCAGTTGCTGGCCGAGGAGTGGGGCGTGGCGGCCGACGTGTGGTCGGCGACGTCCTGGAGCGAGCTGCGCCGGGACGCGCTGGAGGCGGACGAGGCGCTGCTTCGCGGTGAGGAGCGGGTGCCGTTCGTCCGGCAGGCGCTCCAGGGCACCGAGGGCCCGGTGCTGGCGGTCTCCGACTACATGCGCCAGGTCCCGGACCAGATCGCGCAGTGGGTCGAGCAGGACTGGTCCTCGCTGGGCGCCGACGGCTTCGGCCTCTCGGACACCCGCGAGGCGGCCCGCCGCCACTTCGGTGTGGACGCCGAGTCGATCGTCGTCGCGGCCCTGGCCCAGCTCGCGCGGCGCGGCGAGGTCAAGGCGACGGCCGTGAAGGAAGCGCGCGCGAAGTACGGTCTGTGAGCAAGGACCGATGATCGGCAGGCCCCCGCCGCGACGGGGGCCTGCTGCATGATGTGCTGCATGCGCGCTGCCCGGCTCATCAAGATGGTGCTGCTGCTCCAGTCCCGGCCCTCCATGACGGCCGCCGAGCTCGCCAGTGAGCTGGAGGTGTCGGAGCGGACGGTCACACGGGACGCCCAGGCGCTGTCGGAGGCCGGTGTGCCGGTGTACGCGGACCGGGGCCGGGCCGGCGGGTACCGGCTGGTCGGCGGTTACCGTACGCGGCTGACCGGGCTGCACCGCAGCGAGGCCGAGGCGCTGTTCCTGTCCGGGGTGCCGGAGGCGCTGCGCGAGATGGGGTTGGAGGACGCGGCCTCGGCGGCCCGGCTGAAGGTGTCGGCCGCTCTGCTGCCGTCCCTTCGGGACGCGTCGAGGACGGCGGCGCAGCGGTTCCATCTGGACGCGCCGAACTGGTTCAGGGAGCCTCAGACGCCCGTGCTGCTGCCGGCGGTCGCCGACGCGGTGTGGGACGACCGGCGGATCACCGCGCGCTACCGGCGCGGGGAGGACGAGGTCGTCCGGGAGCTGGAGCCGTACGGGCTCGTGCTGAAGGCGGGCGTCTGGTACCTGTGCGCACGGGTGGCCGGGGGCGGGTCCTTCCGGGTGTACCGGATCGACCGGTTCACGGCGGTGGACACGGGTGAGGAGCGCTTCGAGCGGGAGCCGGAGTTCGACCTGCCGGCCTTCTGGGAAGAGCGGGCGGAGCAGTTCGCGCGGTCCATCCTGCGGGCGCGGGTCGTGGTGCGGCTGTCCCCCGACGGTGTGCGCAGGCTGCCGTACGCGCTCGACTCGCTGTCCGCCCGCGAGTCCCTGGCGGACGCGGACGCCCCGGACGACGACGGCTGGGTGACGGTGGCCCTTCCGGTGGAGTCCGAGGAGGTCGCCCACGCCCAGCTGACGGCGCTGGGCCCGGAGGTCGAGGTACTGGCGCCCGAGAGCCTGCGCGAGCGGTTCGCGGGGGACGCGCTGCGGCTGGCCGGGCTGTACCACCCCCGGGACGGCGTATAACGATCCCGCGCACTCCGGGTGCGCCCCCGTGTCCCAGGCCCGATGCTGGACCCGTGATGGACGAGACGGAGTTCTGGGAGCTGGTGGACGACGCCCGGGAGGCCGCCGAGGGCGACCCGGAGGAGCAGGCCGACGTGCTCGTGGAGCGGCTCGCGCGGCTGGACCCGGACTCGGTCCTGGACTTCGCCCGGCACTTCGAGTCCCGCTACAACCGCGCCTACCGCTGGGACCTGTGGGGCGCCGCCTGGGTGCTGCTCGACGGGGCGAGCGACGACGCCTTCGACTTCTTCCGGTGCTGGCTGATCGGCCAGGGCCGCCATGTCTTCGAGGGCGCCGTGCACGACCCGGACTCGCTCGCCGAGCTGCTGGACGACTTCGACGAGGAGATCGACGGCGACGGCGAGGAGCTCGGTTACGCCGCGGACGAGGCCTACGAGCAGCTCACCGGCACGGTCGCCCCCGACCTGGGGATTCCGCCCGCGCCCCCGGAACCGGAGGGCACCCCGCTCGACCTCGAGAACGAGGACCTGCTCGCCGAGCGCTATCCCCGGCTGTGGGAGCGCTTCAGGGGCTGATCACACGGCCCGGCGGCGGCTCGGGTCGGACGGCAGGTACGCGTGCCGGTCGGCCTCGACCGCGTGGTGCAGCGGGGCGGCGTTGGCCCGGTCGAGGGCGGGCGCGGTGGCCGCGGCCGGGCCCAGGACGACGGTCGCGACCGCGCAGAGCACCGCCCAGGGGCCGCGCACGACCCCGGCTCGGATCCCCGGGTTCCTCCTGCGACCGTTGTTCATGGTCCCCACCTCCAGTCGGCTGCCTGTGGTGGTGACCGCAGGGCGCCGGGATCTGAGGACGCTGCGCGCCGGCTGTGGCCTTCCTGTGGGCCGCCGGCCGGCCGACCCTGCAACCGGGCGGCCAGCCGTCTGATCTCCGGCAGCCGGGCGTGCAGGGCGGCGCCCGGGCAGCTGGTCTTGTAGCCGTCGTTGTGGCCGGCGAGGGCGGGCAGCTCGGCGGTGGTGCCGGCCGCGTACCGGCTCAGGCCGTTGCTGGATACCAGGCGGACGCTCGCCCGCGGGTCGGTGCCGGTCAGGCCCAGCTTCCAGGCGGACAGCGCGGCGATGGCGTGGATCATCGCCCGGGGTACGGGCATGCCCGCGGTGAAGGTGCCGAGGGCGGCGATGCCGGTGGTGCGGTGGTTGAAGCCCTGGGTGTGGGCGCCGGTGACGGCCCGCTCGACGCCGCCGGCGCGGCCCTCGTAGACGGTGCCGCAGCGGTCGACGACGAAGTTGTAGCCGATGTCGTCCCAGTCGCGGGTGCCGGTCTGGCCGGTGTACAGGTCCCGGAGGATGCGGGGCGCGTCGGCGCAGTCGTAGCCGGTGGGCGAGTCGGTGTGGTGGACGAAGACGGCGACGACCCGGTCGTCGTAGCGCGGGCGCGGCTGCTTGCGGGCGGCGTCGCCCAGCCACTGCGCTCTCGGCACGATGTGCGGGCGCGGGGCGGCGTAGGGCGTGGCGGCGGGGCGCTGCGTGGCCGGGCGGGCGCCGGTCTCGGCGGCGTGCTCGACGCCGTGGGCGCACAGCACCAGCGCCACGACGGCGGCGACGCCCGGCAGGCAGCCGAGCAGCACCCGGGCCGCGCGCGGCAGACCGGCTATGCCGGGTGTCCCGGCGGCGCGGTGCCTGCGCGTGCCCCGCCGTCTTCGGCAGTGCCGTCTTCGGAAGACACGCATGATCCCACTGTCGGCCTGATCCGGTCCGTCCGCGATGTGTGGTGTGCCACCCGGTGGAACCATCGTCACGGTCCGCGGCGTTTTTCCGAGTGCACGCGCGCGTGGCCGGTTCTGATCATCCACGCGCGTGTGGCTGATCACCGGGCCCTTCCCCCACGTACTAGGGGGTGCTCGAAAGTCCCGTGCGGTGCCCGCGGCGCACGGGACCTTCGAACAGCCCCTGGGGGTTCCGAGAGAGAGAAGGCGTGCGTGGACCTGCTCGACATCCTGCTGTTGCTGGTCGTCCTGGCCTATGCGGCGTCCGGCTACCGGCGCGGGCTGGTGGCCGGCTGTGTGTCGCTGGCGGGCTTCGTGGGCGGAGCGGTCGTCGGCGTGTGGATCCTGCCGTGGGTGATGGACCTGGTGCCGCCGGGTACGACGCGCGCGACGGTGACGGCGGTGTTCACGGTGCTGCTCCCGGCGGTGGTGGGGCACGAGCTGGCGGGGCGCCTCGCGCTCAGGCTGCGCCGGGAGCTGGACCGGGGGCCGCTGAGAGTGGCGGACGGGATCGGCGGGGCGGTGGCCAACTCGGTCGCGGTCCTGATCGTGGCGTGGGTGGCCGCGAGCGTCCTGGGCGCCTCCTCGTCGCCGCTGGTCACCTCGGCGATCCGGGACTCGCGGCTGCTCGGCGCGGTGCAGCGGACGATGCCGGACACCACACCGGCCTGGTTCTCGGGGGCCACGTCCGCGCTGACCGAGGCGGGCTTCCCACAGGTCTTCAACCCGTTCGAGAACGAGTCGACCGCCGAGGTCGCCGAGCCCTCCGGCGACAGTGTCACGGCGGCCGCCACCAACGCCGCCAAGCTGAGCACGGTCAAGGTCGAGGGCGTCGCGGGCACCCAGGGCCGCGAGGGCAGCGGCTTCGTGTACGCGCGGGAGCACGTGATGACCAACGCCCACGTCGTGGCGGGCATCGACGAGCCGACCGTGCAGATCGGCGGGGTGGGGCGGACGTACGAGGCGCGGGTGGTGCTCTTCAACCCGCAGAAGGACGTGGCCGTGCTGTACGTGCCCGGCCTCAAGGCGCCCGTGCTCCGCTTCGACGACGAGGCCCGGCGCGGCGACTCGGCGGTCGTCGCGGGCTACCCGCAGGACGGCGACCTGAACCTCCAGGCGGCGACGGTCGCGAACCGGGTCCGGGCGACGGGCCAGAACATCTACAACGACGACACGGTCACCCGTGAGATCTACTCGATCCGCTCCACCGTCCGCCCCGGCAACTCCGGCGGCCCCCTCCTCACCACGGACGGCCGGGTCTACGGCGTGGTCTTCGCCCGCTCCACCTCGGACGCCGAGACGGGCTACGTGCTGACGGCGGCCGAGGTCTCCTCCGACGCCCGGGGTGCGGCGAGCGCGACGGCGCCGGTGGACACGGGCGAGCTGGCCGAGTCGTAGCTCCGGCTCACAGGGAGCGGCCCATCAGCACATCGTCGACGTACGTCCCGTCGAGCAGGAACTCCTCGGGCAGGACCCCCTCCACCACGAACCCCTCGGCCTCGTAGAGCTTGCGGGCGGGAGTGTTGTGGGCGAGGACGCGCAGGGTGAGGCGGCGGGCACCACGCCTGCGGGACTCGTCGACGGCGGCCCGGACCAGCGCCCGCCCGACACCCCGGCCGCGAGCCTCCTCCGAGACGGCGAGGCCCTGGATCTGACGGACGTGCCGGTTGGAGTCGACCGGCGTCGGGAAGCCGAGACATATGTAGCCCGCCAAGCGGTCACCGAGTTCGGCGACCAGGCAGTCCTCGGGGGCGTGCCGCTCGCTGAAGAACGGCGGGTACGGCGGCTGCGGCTCGGGCATCACGGCGTGCAGGTGCGACCACGCGAGGCGGTCCAGCAGGGCCAGTCCTTCGCCGTCACCGGGGACGGCGGTGCGGATACGGAGTTCGCGGGGCTCGGACATGGCGTCACCCTAAGGTGAAGGCCTGCTGCCGTACGCCGGATTTATGGCGCCGCCGGGCAGGATGGGCCCATGGCACGCTCACGAATCGCAGTGGCCGGTGCGTCCGGTCTCATCGGCGGCGCCCTGGCGCGGTCCCTGACCGCGGACGGGCACGAGGTGGTGCGCCTCGTGCGCCGTACGCCCCGGGCGGCGGAGGAGGTCCGGTGGGATCCCGAGGGCGGGCGCGCGGACGCGGCCGGGCTCGCCGGGTGCGACGCGGTGGTGAATCTGGCCGGGGCGGGGGTCGGCAACCGCCGCTGGACGGACGCCTACAAGCAGCGGATCCGCGACAGCAGGGTCAACGGCACGGCGGCGCTCGCCCGGGCCGTCGCCTCGCTGGACGAGAAGGACCGGCCGCGGGTCTTCGTGAACGGCAGCGCCATCGGCTACTACGGCGAGACCGGGGGCCGGACCGTCGACGAGAGCGCTCCGGCGGGCGAGGGCTTCCTGCCGGAGCTGTGCGTGGAGTGGGAGGCCGCCACCGCACCCGCCCAGGAGGCGGGCGTACGCACGGTGTTCACCCGGACCGGGCTGGTCGTGTCCCGCGAGGGCGGTGCGTGGGGGCGGCTGTTCCCGCTGTTCCAGGCCGGGCTCGGCGGGCGGATGGGTGACGGGCGGCAGTACTGGTCGTTCGTCGCGCTGCACGACGAGGTCGCCGCGATCCGGCATCTCATCGACACCGACGGCCTGTCCGGGCCGTTCAACCTCACAGCGCCGAACCCCCTGACGAACCGTGAGATCACGGCGGTGATGGGGCGCGTGCTGCACCGCCCGACGCTGTTCGCCGTGCCCGCGCCCGTCCTGCGGACCGTGCTCGGCGAGATGGCCGGCGATGTGCTCGGCAGCGCCCGGATCCTGCCGACGCGGCTGCTGGAGTCGGGGTTCCGGTTCGCCTTCCCGGAGATCGAGGGGGCGATCCGGGCGGCGTTGTGACGGGCCCGGAGACAAGGGCGTCGCCGCACCCACCGATCGTTCCGAGACAGCCCTTCGCGCCGCACACCAGCCCCTTGGGACCACTTCACGCCCACAAGGCATCCGTATGCGACCGCTGTGCGACCGTGCCCTGTCGATGCGCGACTCCCGCTGACCGATCACGGCCCTACCCTCGACCAGAACTCGCGTATCCCTGGGGCCTGTTGAGGGCATGACGTCTCCAGCGCCCGCGCAACCTCGAGGAGGGGCACGTGCTTGAGCCCGCTTACCAGGCGGACGTGGTCGTCGTGGGGGCCGGGGTCGCCGGACTCTCGGCCGCGCACCGGCTGACCAGCGCAGGAGTGACGACCATGGTCTTGGAGGCCGCCCACGGGGTCGGCGGCCGCATGGCGACGGAGAAGGTCGACGGCTTCCGGCTCGACAGAATCGGCCAGTTGCTGTCCACGGCGTACCCGGAACTACGGCTGACACCCGGCCTCGGCGGGCTCGTGCTGCGCCCCTTCACGCCCGGGGTCCTGCTGCACGGCGACGGACGCCACCATCGCGCGGGCGTCCAGGCGGGCGCAGGGGGCGCACGGGGCGCACTGCACGCGGTGCGCGCCCTGGCGAGCGCCCCCCGGTCGCCGTCCGTGCCCCGGCCGCCCAGGAGGCCGGTGGCGGTGCCCGGCCGGCAGGTCTCCGTGCCCCGGAGCCGGTCCGGTGCCCCGCTCGGCACGGCCGTCGACCAAGCCCGTCTGGGAGCTGCCCTGACCCGGCTGGCGGGCACACCGGCAAAACGGCTGCTGGCCCGCCCGGAGCTGCCCGCCGGTGAGGCGCTGGCGGCCCGCGGGCTGCCCGCCCGGACGATCGACGGCTTCCTGCGTCCGCTGCTCGCCGCCCTGCTGTGCGAC
This sequence comes from Streptomyces sp. NPDC050164, assembly GCF_044459945.1. Taxonomy (NCBI): domain Bacteria; kingdom Bacillati; phylum Actinomycetota; class Actinomycetes; order Kitasatosporales; family Streptomycetaceae; genus Streptomyces; species Streptomyces sp. NPDC050164. The sequence goes on along the minus strand of NZ_JBITJK010000039.1, from coordinate 925 downwards.
CCGGACCTGACGACGTCCAGCCGGTGCGCGGACCTCGCACTGCGCGCCTTCGCCAGCGGCCGGCTGTGCCTGCCGGAGGGCGGCGCGGAGGCCCTGCCGGAGCTGCTCGCGGGCACGCTGCCGCCGGGCACCGTGCACACCGGCGTGCGCGTCACCTCCGTCTCCACGACCTCGGTGACCACCGCCGAGCACGGTGAGATCCGCTGCCGGGCGGTGCTGGTGGCGACGGACGCGAGGGCGGCGGCCGAGCTGCTGCCCGGCTTGCGGGTGCCGGAATTTCATCCGGTGACGGTCGTGCATCACACCACCGACGAGCCGCCGGGGACGGGGGCGTCGCTGTTGCTCGACGCGGACCTGGGCGGGCCGGTCGCGCATACGGCTGTGGTCAGCCGGGTCGATCCGTCCCGTGCTCCGGCGGGGCGGGCGCTGGTGTCCTCGACGGTGCTGGGGCGGCCGCCGGGGGATGTCGACACGGCTGTGCGGATGCATCTGGCGCGGTTGTACGGGGTGTCGACGGCTCGGTGGGAGACGCTGGCCGTGCATCACACGGCGCAGGCCGTGCCGGCGATGCGGCCGCCGCATGATCTGCGGCGGCCGGTGCGGCTGATTGCCGGGCTGTATGTGTGCGGGGATCACCGGGACACCAGTACTGTCCAGGGCGCTCTGCACTCTGGGCATCGGGCGTCGGCGGCGATTCTGACGGACTTGGGGGCCGGGCGGTCCATGCATGTTGCGGACCCGCTGCCGACGGTGCCACGGGCTGCCTAGGGTCTGTCGTTTGGATCAGGTCGCAGGGAAGCGACTGTTCTGCTCGGTGCCGGCGAGCGGGCTCTGGTGCGTGCCTCTGCAAGGCGGAGGAGGGCGTCGACGCGATGGGGGTCCCCCCTTGCTCGAGCGAAGTCGAGAGCTTGGGGGAGTCGACAAC
>NZ_JBITJK010000038.1:0-103944 GCF_044459945.1 Streptomyces sp. NPDC050164 | reverse complement strand
CCTGCACACCTACAACCACCACCGCTGCCACACCGCACTCGAAGGTCAACCACCCATCACCCGCGTGAACAACCCTGCGGGTCAATACACCTAGGTACTTCGTCGGCTGCGGGTGCGTGGGGCTTGTCGCGCCCACGCGGCGGAGCCGCAAAGGGACACAGCCCCGCGCCCCTTGAGCCTCTCTACCCAAGGGCCGCTACTTTGTCGCGGTAGGTCCGCACGGGTGCCGCGTCCTTGTACGGCTCAAGCCTGCGCTCGAAGTCCCTCACGTACTCCACCGCCCGCACCGAGCGCATCTCCGCCGCCTGGCCCGCCGCCTCCGCGGCCAGTTGGCAGGCCTGGTCGAGTTCGCCGAGGCCGAGGCGGGCGGTGGCGAGGACGACGCGGCAGAACAGGCGGCTGCGGGCGTAGGACGGGGCTCGGAGCTGGAGTGAGCGTTCCGCGTGCTGGGCGGCGGCGCGGAACTGCTGAAGGTCCCGGTGGCAGTGCCCGAACTCGTCGGCGAGCTGCGCCTCGTCGAAGAACTTCGCCCAGTGCGGGACGTCGTCACCGGGCCGGGCCGTCTCCAGGGCGCGCTCGGCGCGGACCAGTGCGGCCGTGCAGGCCCGCACCTCGCCGAGCACGCCGTGCCCGCGTGCCTCGGAGGAGTGCAGCAGCGCCTGTACGACGGGGGGCGCCGAGGTGCCGACGCCCTGCTGCGCCACGCGCGCGAGTTGCACGGCCTCCCGTCCGTGCCCGAGGTAGACGGCCTGCCGGCTCATGGTGACCAGCACGTACGCCCCGTACGCCCGGTCCCCGGCCGCCTGGGCGAGCCGGAGCGCCTGCACGAAGTAGCGCTGGGCGAGGCCGTGCGCGGCGATGTCGTACGACGTCCAGCCCGCGAGCCGGGTCAGGTCGGCGGCGGCGGCGAACAGCCGGCGGCCGGTCTGCTCGCCGTAGGTGCCGCGCAGCATGGGCTCGCACTCGTGCTCCAGATAGCGCACGAGGGCCTGGCGGGCGTGACCGCCGCCGTAGGCGTCGTCGAGGGTGCGGAACAGCTCGCCGACCGAGCGCAGGGCGGCGATGTCGCCGGCGGTCACCTTCTGGCCGGGTCCGCGTTCGACCTGCCCGCGCTGGCGGGGCAGGGACGGCACGCCCGGCTCGGCCGCGGGCCTCAGGGCGGCGCGGCCCTGGGCCGGGATGCGGGCGGCGGGCGGCTCACCGCGGGCCACCTTCTCGTCCGCCCGCCCGATCAGCCAGTCCCGGCTCGGTACGACGAGCCCGGCCGGCGTGAAGGCGATCTTGCGCAGTTCGGCGTGGCTGCCGGAGTCCTTGCGCCACAGCCCGCTGACGATGTCGATGGCCTCCTCGGGGGTGGCGGCGAACTCCAGCCCCGCGTAGACGGGCGCGCAGGCGTCCAGGCCGAGGTCCTGGGCGGTGAGACGCCGGCCCAGGCGCCGGGTGAAGACCTCGGCGATCAGCGCGGGCGTGGTACCCCTGGGCTGCTGGCCGCGCAGCCACCGGGTGACGGATGTCTTGTCGTATCTCAGATCGAGCCCGTGTTCGAGACCGAGCTGGTCCACGCGACGGGCGAGACCCGCGTTGGAGAACCCCGCTTCTGCGATGAGCGCGGCGAGCTGTCGGTTGGGGGTGCGCTGCGCGGGTCGTTCCGTCATGGTGCGGTGCGGTCTCCTGCCTTCCGGTGCTGGTGATCTGCCGGATTGCCTGTGAGCAGGCCTTATGGCTTGCTGGACGGCGCGAATGTAGCGGAGAGTAAGCACCCCATCACACATTTTCCCGGACATTCATCCGATCGTGTGAGGATTGGCCCCAGGACTGACGTGTCCGGGCCGGACGTACAGTGGCTTGGGCGCGATACGTGCCTGACACACCCGTCCGAGGGAGGCGCTTGCCGTGAGTGGGTTGCGGTTCGTCCGCATGGGGTTCGGTGACGAGGCCGTCGAGTACCAGGAGGCGTGGGACGAGCAGCGCCGGGTGCACGCGGCGCGCTTCGCGGACGAGGTCCCCGACACCGTGCTGCTTCTGGAGCACCCCCCTGTCTACACGGCGGGGCGGCGCACGGCGGACAACGAGCGGCCCCTCGACGGCACGCCGGTCATCGACGTGGACCGCGGCGGCAAGATCACCTGGCACGGCCCCGGCCAGCTGGTGGGCTACCCGATCCAGAAGCTCCCGCGTCCGGTGGACGTCGTGGCCCACGTACGCCGCCTCGAAGAGGCCCTGATCCGCACCTGCGCGGAGTTCGGCCTGGAGACCACCCGGGTCGAGGGCCGCAGCGGGGTATGGATGCTGGGCGACCCGGTCGAGCAGCGCCCCGCGCTCGGCGGCCTGGCCCTGGACTTCGACCCCCGCCTGCACGACGAGGAGTTCGACCCGCGCCTGAACGGTCCGGAGTACGCGCCGTCCAACGCGGGGCAGCGCCGGGAGGACCGCAAGATCGGCGCGATCGGCATCCGCGTGGCCAAGGGCGTCACCATGCACGGCTTCGCGCTCAACGTGAACCCGGACAACAAGTGGTTCGACCGGATCATCCCGTGCGGCATCCGTGACGCGGGTGTCGCCTCCCTGTCGAACGAACTGGGCCGCGACGTGACGATCGAGGAGGTCCTGCCGGTCGTCGAGCGCCACCTGCGGGACGTCCTGGAGAACGCCGAGCTGAAGCCGCGGGAGATCGAGGAGACTCCGGCGGCATAAAACCGCGCGTGGAGGGGCTAGCACCCACACAGGCATTCAAATCAACGGGCGTACTCTTGAGGGCGCCGAAGAATCAATCGCTAGGGAGCCGGTCGTGTCCGCAGTCGCACCCGACGGACGCAAGATGCTGCGCCTGGAGGTCCGCAACAGCCAGACCCCCATCGAGCGCAAGCCCGAGTGGATCAAGACCCGGGCGAAAATGGGTCCCGAGTACACCAAGATGCAGAACCTCGTGAAGAGTGAGGGCCTGCACACGGTCTGCCAGGAAGCCGGCTGCCCCAACATCTACGAGTGCTGGGAGGACCGCGAGGCGACCTTCCTCATCGGCGGCGACCAGTGCACCCGGCGCTGCGACTTCTGCCAGATCGACACCGGCAAGCCCGAGGCGCTCGACCGCGACGAGCCCCGCCGCGTGGGTGAGTCCGTGGTCACCATGGACCTGAACTACGCCACGATCACCGGCGTCGCCCGCGACGACCTGGAGGACGGCGGCGCCTGGCTGTACGCGGAGACGGTCCGCCAGATCCACCAGCAGACGGCGGGCCGCGAGGCCGGCCGGACGAAGGTCGAGCTGCTCGCGCCTGACTTCAACGCCGTCCCGGAGCAGCTGGAGGAGGTCTTCTCCTCCCGTCCCGAGGTCTTCGCGCACAACGTCGAGACGGTCCCGCGGATCTTCAAGCGGATCCGCCCCGGCTTCCGCTACGAGCGCTCCCTGAAGGTCCTCACCGAGGCCCGCGACTACGGCCTCGTCACCAAGTCGAACCTCATCCTCGGCATGGGCGAGACCCGCGAGGAGGTCAGCGACGCGCTGAAGCAGCTGCACGACGCGGGCTGCGAGCTGGTCACCATCACGCAGTACCTGCGGCCGTCCGTGCGCCACCACCCGGTGGAGCGCTGGGTCAAGCCGCACGAGTTCGTGGAGCTGAAGGAGGAGGCCGAGCAGATCGGCTTCTCCGGTGTGATGTCGGGCCCGCTGGTGCGGTCCTCGTACCGCGCCGGGCGGCTCTACCGGATGGCCATGGAGCAGCGGGACGCGCGCATCGCGGCCCAGGCCGTCTGAGGAACCGTCACCGTCCTTCCCGCCAAAGGGCGAGACAAGCGTGTGAATTCGCGCACAAGACCCTACCCGTCGGTAGCGACCGATATGACGCGGTCCTGACCGTCCTCGCAGATGAGGGCACATGTCAGGGCCGCGTCGGCGTTCCACCGCTCCCCGCCAGGGCTTCATGGGTGTTTGACCGGTCGGACACGCCCTGGTAACACCAATCAGTGACGCTGAACTCACAGCACGTACACCGCTCCCGAGGGGGGACCTCAACCATGCAGGCCGCGCCCGTTCGCGCCACCGCGATTCCGTCCTTCACCACCGCCCTGCGTGCCGTCGAGTCGCTGCTGCTGAGCAGCGGTCAGCGCACCGCCCGCCGCAACGCCTGGACCTCCGTGCTGGAGGACCGCCGTCGCGCCAAGGACCGGGTCGAGGCGCAGCGCGTCCTCGACCAGTCCGTCTCCCCGTCACTCTCCGTCCGCCCCTGAGGCCCGCTCGCCTCCCCCGCGAGCTCCCGCGGACACTGCCGTCGTAGGCACTTGTGGGGCCACGTAGACTTCCTGGCATGGCGAGGAAGGAAACCGCAGCGGACGCTGCGAACCCCGGGCGACTGAAGCAGATCGCCCTGACCTACAAGATGACCCGCAGGGCCGACAAGAAGATCGGTCTTGTACTCGCGGCAGTCGGAACCGTCACCTTCGGTGTCTTCCTCGCGATCGGTTTCTTGATCGGTCACCCCATCTATGCCGGCATCCTGGGCCTCCTGCTCGCCTTCCTCGCGACGGCGATCGTGTTCGGGCGCCGGGCCGAGCGGGCCGCCTTCGGGCAGATGGAGGGCCAGCCCGGTGCCGCGGCGGCGGTACTCGACAACATCGGCCGGGGGTGGACGACGACTCCCGCGGTGGCGATGAACCGCAACCAGGACGTGGTGCACCGCGCGGTCGGCAAGGCCGGCATCGTGCTGGTCGCCGAGGGCAACCCGAACCGGGTGAGGTCCCTGCTCGCCGCCGAGAAGAAGAAGATGAACCGCATCGTCGCGGACGTCCCGGTGCACGACCTGGTCGTGGGCACGGGCGAGGGCCAGGTCGATCTGAAGAAGCTGCGCACGACGATGCTGAAGCTGCCGCGTGTGCTGACCGGCCCGCAGGTCACCGCCACCAACGACCGGCTGCGTGCCCTGGGCGACCTGATGAGCAACATGCCGCTGCCCAAGGGGCCGATGCCGAAGGGCATGAGGATGCCGAAGGGCGGTGGGCCGAAGGCCCGCTGACAACCCGCACACCACGTGAAGAAAGGGGCGCCCGGATCACTCCGGGCGCCCCTTCGTTCACGTTCGTTCGTCCCTGGTTCGTTCCCGTCAGATGCGGACCTCGACCGTGCCCGCCAGCCGGTCGTGCAGACCCCGGCCGTCGCGGTCCCAGATCAGGGCGGGGATCGCGAGGAAGAGCAGGACCGTACGCAGCACCGCGCGCCACGGGCTGACGCGGCCGGTGTCCAGGGCGAGCACCCGCAGGCCGAGGAGCCGCTTGCCCGGCGTGAAGCCGACCGTACCGACCGTGAGCACCATCAGGGCGAACATGATGAGCGGCGCCCAGGTCTGGGCCGCTTCGTTGTAGCTCTGAGTGATGAGACCGTATGCGATCAGGAGGCTCAGGCCCCAGTCCACGGCGAGGGCGCCGAGCCGCCGTCCCGGGCGGGCGATCGAGCCGGACCCCTCCTCGGGCAGACCTAGCTGCTCGCCCCGGTATCCGAAGTCGACACCGGCCTCTTCCGCGGCCGCGCGGGGCCCGGAAAGCCACGATCCGAGTGCTTGTCTGTTGTCCACCCGTCCACGGTACTGCGCCCGTAAATGACCAGGGCACGGCGGGGTGCGTCGGGGCTACGGTGGAAGGTGAGCCGGTTAACTTGTGCGAAACAAATGAGTCACGCCAGAGAAACCACCCATCCCTAGGGTCGAGGTCAGCGTGTGCCACCCGCACTGGCCGCACGAACGAACTACCACCCCGGCGGGACGGTCGGGAGTAGGAGGAGCTGGATGTTCCAGAACGCCGACGAGGCCAAGAAGTTCATCGCGGACGAGGACGTCAAGTTCATCGACGTCCGCTTCTGCGACCTCCCGGGCGTGATGCAGCACTTCACGGTGCCTGCTGAGGCGTTCGACGCGGACGAGGAGCTGGCCTTCGACGGCTCGTCCATCCGCGGCTTCCAGGCCATTCACGAGTCCGACATGGCGCTGCGCGCGGACCTGTCGACCGCGCGTGTCGACCCGTTCCGCCGTGACAAGACGCTGAACATCAACTTCTTCATCCACGACCCGATCACGGGCGAGCAGTACTCCCGTGACCCGCGCAACGTGGCGAAGAAGGCCGAGGCCTACCTCGCCTCCACCGGTATCGCCGACACGGCGTACTTCGGTCCCGAGGCCGAGTTCTACGTCTTCGACTCCGTCCGCTTCGCGACCAGCGCGAACGAGTCCTTCTACCACGTCGACTCCGAGGCCGGCGCCTGGAACACCGGTGCCCTCGAGGACAACCGTGGTTACAAGGTCCGCTACAAGGGCGGCTACTTCCCGGTCCCGCCGGTCGACCACTTCGCCGACCTGCGCGCCCAGATCTCCCTGGAGCTGAACCGGGCCGGTCTGCAGGTCGAGCGCCAGCACCACGAGGTGGGCACCGCCGGCCAGGCCGAGATCAACTACAAGTTCAACACGCTGCTCGCCGCCGCCGACGACCTCCAGCTCTTCAAGTACATCGTGAAGAACGTCGCGTGGCAGAACGGCAAGACGGCGACCTTCATGCCGAAGCCGATCTTCGGTGACAACGGCTCGGGCATGCACGTCCACCAGTCCCTGTGGCAGGGCGGCTCCCCGCTGTTCTACGACGAGGCCGGTTACGCGGGCCTGTCGGACACCGCCCGCTACTACATCGGCGGCATCCTCAAGCACGCTCCGTCGCTGCTGGCCTTCACCAACCCGACGGTGAACTCGTACCACCGCCTGGTCCCCGGCTTCGAGGCCCCGGTGAACCTGGTCTACTCGCAGCGCAACCGCTCCGCGGCCATGCGTATCCCGATCACGGGCTCGAACCCGAAGGCCAAGCGCGTCGAGTTCCGCGCGCCCGACTCCTCCGGCAACCCGTACCTGGCGTTCTCGGCGCTGCTGCTCGCGGGCCTGGACGGCATCAAGAACAAGATCGAGCCGGCCGAGCCGATCGACAAGGACCTCTACGAGCTCGCCCCCGAGGAGCACGCGGGCGTCCCGCAGGTCCCGACCTCGCTCCCGGCCGTCCTCGACTCCCTCGAGGCCGACCACGAGTTCCTCCTCCAGGGCGACGTGTTCACGCCGGACCTGATCGAGACGTGGATCGACTACAAGCGCACGAACGAGATCGCGCCGCTGCAGCTGCGTCCGCACCCGCACGAGTTCGAGCTGTACTTCGACGTGTGATCGACGCCTGATCGAGGCACTGCGACCGCGCCCTCGCTGTCCGTACGGACAGCGAGGGCGCGGTCGTGTGTTCTATTCTGCTGGCAGGACCCACACGGGGGTGGAGAGGGAATGCCCGAGCACGAACAGGACGGCCAGGAGCGCGAGTTCGACCTCAGATGGGCGGACAGCGCCGAGCACAAGGAGCCCTCGGCGCGGGCCCGTATGCTCGCCGCGCGCTGGAAGCACAATCCGCCGGGGCCCGTGCCCTTCCGGCCCGAGCCCGACCACAGGGGGTCCGGTCGTCGGTCCCGCTCGTCGTGGGTGTCGACGGCCGTGGTGCTCGGCTCCGTGGCCGCGGTGATCCTGCTGCTCGGGTACCTCAACTTCCGGCCGTACTGAGCCCTGCCGAACCCGCGGGGAGCAGGGACGCCGCGTGGGTGAGGAGCTCGTCGTAGATCTCGGGGCGGTCCTTGTCGACGACGGGGTAGCCGACGCCGAAGTCGCCTCCGATCCAGCGGGCCTCGATGCCGGGGTTGGCGCTGTTGGTGCCGTCGTGCAGGAAGACGTGCGGACTGCAGGTGACGCGGTCGTCGCGGGCCGCGTCGTACTGAGCCATCACCGCCGCCCGGGCCGAGCCGGTGTCCAGGGCGGCGGCGATGGCGTCCACGTCGACCGCGCCGGTCTGCTCGGCGATGTCCAGGATGACGTGCCGCAGTGACATGCACCTGCCTTCGGCCCAGAAGGCGCGGCGCAGGGCACGGTCGAGCCGTTCGCTCGCCGCCCAGCTCTGCGCCTTGGCCGCCTGCACGGCCTCGTGCGCGGGGAGCATGGTGACCGGGTACGTCCAGTCGGGGCCCTGCCACAAGCGCCAGCCGGCGTCCGGTTCCACCGCGCCCAGCACGGAGATCTCGGAGTCGACACCGGGCCGGGCGTTGACCTCGCGGTTGAACAGTTCCAGCGGGAAGGCCCGGAAGTCGAACCAGATCCGTCCCTCCAGCCCCAGCCTGCGCCGTGACTCGTGCAGCCGGTGCACGGCGACGTGGGCGAACGAGCAGTTCAGGTCGGTGAAGACGGCGATGGTGTCGGGGGTCGCGGGCAGCCGCGGGTCGTCGCTCACGAGATCTCCTCGCCTTGCTCCTCGGTCGGGTGTGGTGCTGTGCTCGGTGGCTCGCTCGCCTGCGCGGACGCGCCGGTGATGCGGGTCAGGTGGGGCCGGGCCGTGTGCGTTGGTCGAACTGGGCGACCGTGACGTCGCCGGAGACGACGCCGCCCCGCCAGCGGTAGACCTGTCCGAAGGATCCTTCGGCCTCGTCGGCCGGCAGGTACCGGCTGAAGGCGACCGTGATGCGGTCGCCGCGCCGCACCGGGACCGGCTCGGCGATCGGGAGATAGGCGTGCTTCCAGCTGTCGGAGGTGGTACGGGCCGCGGGGTCGTCGGCACCGACGTCGTCGCCGGAGATGTCCAGCGCGACCGTGTCGGACAGGTCGGCCACGAAGTACCCCTGGAAGCCGGTGAACAGGCCGTCACGCTGGACCGTGCAGGCGAGCCGGACGGTGTAGGTGGTCGCATGTCCCGCACCGGAGACGTCGCCCTGGAAGTCGTAGCGGCGCAGCAGCCTGGGGGCGGCGAGCCGGGCGGAGGCCGGGATGATCGTGTCGTAGTAGAGGTCGTACGGGTCGCGGGCGCGGCGGCGGCGCAGCAGTTCGGTGAAGTCGCCGCGGCTGCCGGCGTCCTGGGGTGCGCCGTTGCGCAGCTGGGCGTGGGCCCGTTCGGCGGCGACGGGAACGAGGTAGCTCTCGACTGCGCGCGGCAGCATGGTGCCGCCGGGGCGCAGGAAGCGGCGCCGGGCGTCGTCGAGGATGGCCACGCAGTTCTCGTTGTCGACGAGGTTGCCCATGATCTCGGAGATGACGAAGTCGACCCGTTCGGGCAGGTCCAGGCCGAAGGAGAGACCGGGCAGCGGGTGGAAGCGGTCGGCGAAGCCGGCGGCGGCGAGCCGCTCCGCGGCGGCGGCGAGGATCTTCTCGTTGAGGTCGATGCCGTAGACGCGGGCCGCGCCGGCCTCCAGGGCCCACTGGGCCAGGATGCCGGTGCCGGTGCCCAGGTCGAGCACGGTCGCGCCGGGGCGTACGGCCTCGGTGATGGCGGCTTGGTAGGCCGCCATGCGCAGCCGGTCGCCGAGCATGAGGTCGTGGAAGCCGTCGTCCCAGTCGAGGAGGCGCTCGGAGGCGGGCAGCCAGACCTGCTCGGGCTCGTAGGTCTGTCCGAGGACACCGGCGTGGTGCACGGTGAGGGACTTCTCGGCGGGGCCGGTCACCGGGCAGCCGGTGGCCAGGTCGAAGCTGCTGCGGTGCAGCGGGCAGGTGATGCGCAGGGTGCGCGGATTGACGTAGCCGTGGACCATGCGGCCCAGGCGGTGCGGGCAGGCGCCGTCGATCACGAACTCGCGGCCGGCGACCCGTACCCGAACCCGGTCGCCGGGCAGTTCTTCGAGCACCGTGTCGTTCACGCCGCCTCCCGGGCACGGGCCACGGCCGTTTCGAAGGCCGCGCCGATCAGCTCGGACAGCAGCCGGGCGCCGATCCACACCTTGGTGGGGTCGATGCCGCCTGCCGTCTCGCACTCCTTGATGGCCAGCTGCATCTCCTGCATGTGGAAGGTGTCGATGTGCAGGTGCTCGGTGTAGTAGTGGCCGTTCGCGATGCCGAGGCGTTCGCAGGCGCGGGCCTGGACGGTGAAGGCGTCGGGAATACTGGCCTCCAGGTAGGCGAGGGCGCCGAGGAAGTACGCGATGTCGTCGGCGCGTTGGGTGAGCCAGTAGAAGACGTTGAGGAACTGGAAGGTCTCGTCGCCGGTGATGTCCAGGAAGCTGTCCGGGTCCTGGGGCAGGCCGAGTTCGGCGAGCAGGTTCAGATAGAGCTGGGAGTGAGCCTGGCGCTGGTTGCCGCAGCCGAACTCGTCGATGAGGACGCGCATCACGGCCATCTGCGCGCGCAGCGGAAGGCGGGGTATCGCGGGGAAGAAGTTCTGCGCTTCGGTGAGTCCGTCCAGCGCGAACTCGCGGACGACGCGGGCGAATTCCTCACGGGTGGCCTTCTCCGCCAGGTAGCTGCCGGCCTGGCTGCCGGCGCGCTCCTGTGCCAGCAGTTCCTCCAGCCTGGCGACCCACTCGGTGCGCGAGCCGACCGGCTCGGTGGTCTCGGTGAGGCGGGCCATCAGCGGCTCGATCCACCGCGCCTCGAACTCCTCGATCTGCGCCACGACCGCGGCGGTGGGCCTGGCGCGGTTGAGCAGGAACAGCCGCTGGTGCGGACTGCCGGTGGGGTGGGCGGTGACGTTCACCGCGGGACCTCCTTGTCGGTCTGCGGCGCCGGGAGCCGTTCCCCGGGCGGGGGCTCGAAGACCGCTCGGGCGGTCTGCAGTACGCCGCGTCGGTGCAGTTCGGTTTTGAGGGCGAGGTACCAGTCGTCGCGGTCGAGGCCGTAGCGGGCGCGGGCCTCGCCCAGCCGGGCGGTGTGTGTGTCGGACGGGTCGCTCAGCAGGGCCGCGCACAGGGCGGGTTCGACATTGCCCAGAGCGACGACGCAGCCGGCCAGGGGCCCGCACTCCAGGAGCAGGTGCTCCAGCCCCTGGAGTACGGGCACACCGGGGTCCGCGGCGATCAGTTCCCGGGTGGCCCGCGCGTCGCCCGCCGAGTCCTTGACCGCGGCGATGCCGGGCAGTGCGCAGATCCGCAGCAGCGTGGCCGCCTCGCAGGTGTTCCCCGAGACCGCTGACTCGTGGTACACGACCACGGGCAGCGTGGTGGCCGAGGTGAGGTCCGCGTAGTGCCGGACCATCTCCTCCTGGCTCACCCCTGGCCCGTACGGCGTGGTGGCCACGACGGCGGCGGCACCGAGTTCCTCGGCCGCGCGGGCGCGGACGGCGACCTCCGCGGTGGTGGGCCGCAGGATGCCGGCGAACACCGGCAGCCCGTCGGCGTGCCGGACGGTCGCGGACACCACCGCGCGCCACTGCCGGTCCGTCAGCACCGCGCCCTCACCGGTGCTGAGCGCCGGCAGCAGGGCGTCTGCGTACGGCCGTACCGACGCCACCAGCCTGGCCGTGTCGGCCTCCGAGACCTCTCCGGTGTCGGTGACCGGTGTCACCAGGGCGACCGTCAGGCCTCCGATCACTGTGCCGTCTCCTTTCCTGCGTCAACGGATGTCTTCCTCAAGCGCCCGCACCGGCGGCCCCCGGGTGGTGCGGCAGCCGGGGGCCGCCGGTCCTCACAGGGCGTCGGCCGGGATGCGCAGCACCAGCGACTGGCGGTAGAGCGCTTCCAGCGGCTCGGGGAAGGCGGGCTCCGACCCCGTGACGGGCGCCGGTGCCCGTACCGGCAGCCCCGGGTGGTCCAGCAGCCGGGGGCTCGCGGTGTGCAGCAGCCCCTTGCGGTTGCCGACCATGCCGAGCAGCAGCCGCTCGTGCACCGGCAGCCCGGCCGGTGTGCCGCCGTCGTCCAGCGCGTGCCGCACGTCGGCCTCGTCGTAGCCGAGGCGGCGGATGTCCATGACGGTGTGCAGGTTGTCCATGAACGGGTAGTAGGCGTCCTGGAGTTCGCGGCCGTAGCCCCAGATGACGTCGTCGCAGCGGCCCACCTGTTCCAGGCTCATCACCAGCCGCCCGGCCAGGCGCGCGGCGAAGAACGCCTTGCAGGCGACCCGCAGTTCCTCGTCCGCGCTGTTCATGCCGAGGAACAGCGCGGCGTCGGCGTAGTCGGCGTTCCGGCCGTCCGCGTCCGTGCCGCCGCCGAGCGGGTCAGCGGGCATGACGGTCGAGCACCTCGCGCATCCGTATCATCGCGTCGGCGAAGGTGCGCGGTTCGCGGGCGAGCGCGAAGCGCACGTAGGACTCGCCCTTGTCGGGCTGGCTCCAGTAGAAGTACCGGCCGGGCAGCACGTAGACCTCGGCGGTGCCCAGGATCCGCTGCAGTTCGGTGGCGCTCAGCTCGGGGTGGTCGATGCGCGCCCAGGCGACGCTGACGGCGGCCACCGGCTCCTGAAGCTCCAGGATGGTGCCGTCCAGCGCCTTGCGGATGGCGTCGCGGTTGGTGGAGAGCACGTCGCGCACCGAGCCGAGCTGGTCGCGGCGGGAGTCCTCGACGTACTGCGTGAGCATGTTGAGGACGAACGGCGAGACGTTGAGCAGGACGCTGGTGTGCAGGTTGTAGACGTCCTGGTGGATGTCGTCGCTGGCCGTGATCATGGCGCACTTGGCGTCCTGCACCGGCCAGGTCTTCCCGGTGTCCTCGATGGCCAGGTACGACACGCCGGAGCTCTCCAGCAGCTCGTAGATGTCGAACCGCTCCAGTTCCGAGCCGAAGAGGGTGAAGGAGGCGAAGCAGAAGTCGAAGATCAGCAGCTTGTTGTGGTCCTTGCAGAACCGGACGACCTCTTCGAAGCCCTTGCGTCCGTACTGCAGCAGCGTGAACCCGGTCGGGTTGTTCGGGTCGACCAGGAACAGGGCGTCGGTGCGCACCCGGCGCTTGAGTTCGGCGTAGATCCGGTCCGGGTCGTGCAGCGCGGACTCGTCGATCGGATAGAGCGGGACGCCCATGTTGTCCAGGACGTCGTAGAGGTTGTCGAAGCAGGGCTCGATCAGCGTCACGGACATCCGCTGCTGCTTGAGGTACATGCCGGCGACCATCGTGGAGATCGACGCGGCGTAGGAGAGCATCGTCTTCTCGCGGGCCAGGGCGGTGTGCTGGCCGTGGAGGCGGAGGAACGCCTCGGTGAAGTTCCGTTCGTAGGTGGCCTGCAGTCCGTTCTCCGCCTCGTACCACAGCTCGGGCAGCCGGGAGACGATCTTCTGCTGGGCCGTGGACTGGCGCTGGTGGGTGTGGGCGTCGGCCAGATTGAATCGGGTACGCAGTGCCTGGATCTCGTGCTGAGTCAGATCACTGAGCTGCCGGCTGCTGGTTTCGGCCAGGCTGCTGTGCAGGTTCACGCTTCCTCCGGTTCATGTGCGGGATGAGGCTGGAGGGGCAGACGTGCTGGGCCGCGTCGGGTGCCCTGTGCCGGGACCGAGCTGCGGAAAGCCGTCACTGTGCCGTCGTGCGCGCCGGGAGACGGCGGCCGAGTGGCGTGGGAACTGACTGCCGCACAAGGCCCGGGCGGGCGGCGGCAGAGGCCCGTCAGTGCGCGAAACGGTCAGGAATCGAACGGGCGAAGCCTGGTCCGCCGTCCACGAAACTCTCGATCCCCGACATGAATTTCCCCCGTCTATCCCCCGTATGCGGACTACAGTCCGCTTCTGTACCTTGGCATAGCATCCGGCCAAGCGGCAAGTACTATCGGTGAGTTGAGCAGCACGCTCCGCTTATCTCACCGCACCGTCCGACAACCGACGCTCGCTGTACACTCGCAACCCCCGCACCCGAAACCTGGACAGAGGACGTGCATGAGCGGCAGGTAGCCGGACTGCCCGATCCAACATTCGGGCCACCGCCACGGGAGCGTGCGGACGCCGCGCGCAACCGCAGCCGCATCCTCACCGTCGCCGCGGAGCTCTTCGCCGAGCATGGTGTGGACGGTGTCTCGCTGGATGTCATCGCCGCCCGCGCCCAGGTCGGCAAGGGCACCCTGTACCGGCGGTTCGGCAGCAAGGCGGGGCTGGCGGCGGCACTTCTGGACGAGCAGGACAAGGAGTTGCAGCGGCGCATCCTCTTCGGGCCTCCCCCACTGGGCCCCGGCACCGACGCGGCCACACGGATCACGGCGTTCTTCGACGCCTATCTCGCGCTGCTGGACGCGAACCTGGAACTCGTCCGCCTCTCGGAGACGGCCGCGCCCGGGGTCCGCTACCAGGTCGGCTCCTACCGCGTCTGGCAGCGCCACCTGGCCGTCCTGCTCGCCGCGGCCCGCCCCGGCACTGATGCCGAGGTGACGGCCCATCTGCTGCTGGCCACCCTCGACGCCGACCTGCACCACGCGCTGCGCCGCTCGGACCTCGGTCCGGACCTGATCCGATCGGCGCTGCGCGGCCTGATGCAGAAGGTGCTGGAGGGATGACACGCCGAGGCTGCCCGCACCGGATGCCGGGCCGCCGCGGTGCAGCTCAGGTCTCCCGGATCGCCTCGATCTCCAGCGAGAGTTCGATCTCCTTGGACACCAGGATGCCGCCGGTCTCGAGGGCCATGTTCCAGGTCAGCCCCCAGTCCTCACGGTCGATCTTCCCGTGGGCGGAGAACACCGCGCGGTCGTTGCCCCACGGGTCCCGGGCGTAGCCCAGGTAGTCCACGGCGAGCGACACCGGGCGGGTCACACCCTTGATCGTCAGATCGCCGTCCATCTTTCCGCTCTTGCCGTCCCAGGCCACCGAGGTCGACTCGAAGGTGGCTTTCGGATGCTTCTCCACGTCGAAGAAGTCCCCGGAACGCAGGTGGTCGTCGCGCGTCCGGTCACCGCTGTCGACGCTGGCCATGTCGATCACGGCGGTCACCCTGCTGTCCTCGGGCCGATCGCCGATCCGCACGGTGGCGTCCACCCCGGTGAACCGTCCGCGCACCTTCGTCAGCATGAAGTGGCGTCCCACGAAGCCGACTTCCGCATGCCCGGGGTCAACCTTCCAGGCGCCGGCGGCCGGCAGTTCGACACCGTCGACCACGCGGGTCGGCGTCGTTGTGTCGTCGGTCATCGTCGTCCCCTCCTCCCTCTTTCCCCGCACGTCCGGCTGAGCACTCGGTCGTGCTCAGCCGGACTCAGCCGTATTCAGCCGGGCTCCCCCCGGACTCCGTCGGAATCAGTCGGACTCAGTCGGAAGCCCGGCGCCGGTCCAGTCCTCCTTGCCGGCCTCGTACGTGTAGACCCGCTCGTAGCCCAGCTCGGCCAGCCGGTTGGCGGCGATCCCGGAGTTGGGGCAGGTCACGCCCGTGCAGTAGACGATGACCTCGGTCTGCTTGTCGGGCACCAGCTCGGGCGCGAGGGCGTCGACCTCGTCCAGCGGCAGGTTGCGGGCGCCCGGCAGGTGGGCCTCCTTGTAGTACGACTCCGGCAGGGCTTCCAGGACCGTCACCGCGCCGGCGTCGATCTTCTGCTTGACCTCGTCACGGGTCAGGTTCTGCACCATGTGGCCACCTCTCAAAAGGTCCGTTTGCGTGCGTGCGCACACACTCTAACAAGTGTGTGCGCACGCACGCAATTGCCGGTTAGGATGGTCACGTGGCTGACCGGGACTACCAACTAGAGGCATGGCGGGCCATGCTGCTCGCCCACAACACCGCCGTGCGCGCCATCGAGAGCGATGTCCAGCGCGACGGCCGCGTCCCCCTCACCTGGTATGACGTCCTGCTCGAACTCAGGGCGGCCGGCGAGGAAGGGCTGCGCATGCAGGATGTCGCCAACCGCGTCGTCCTCAGCCGCACCCGCGTCAGCCGCCTCGTTGACGAGATGGTGCGCGCCGGGCTGGTGCGCAAGGTGCCCGATCCGCACGACCGCCGGGTCTCCTGGGCCGCGATCAGCGAGGACGGCCTCGCCGCCTTGCGCGAGACCGCGCCGGTGTACATGCGCAGCATCCGGCGCCACTTCTCGGCGTACCTCAGCGACGAGGACGCTCAGGTCATCGCCGAGGCGTTGCACAAGGTCGCGCAGCGGGACAGTGACGTGGACTGGGGCTGACCGGCCCCCCTTCTTCGCTCATCTTCTTTGACTCTTCTTCTTTGCTCTTCTTCTCTGCTCCTCTTCTCTGCTCGTCTTCTTTGCTCAGCGCGGAGTTCTCCGAGACCTGTTCATGGGAGCACCGAGCGCACAATGGAAGCTATCGAAGGCTCTGCCGCGAGGTGGTGGTGCAGATGCAGACTCGCTTCCGGAGCGACCCGCGGCTGACCGCGCGCATGGGGGTCACGCTGTTCCTGCTCGGGCTGCTGTACGTGGCGTTCGTCGCCGCGCTGATCGTGCTGCTGAAGTCCTGGGTGCTGGTCGTCGTGATCGCGGCGGCGCTGCTCGCCGCCCAGTACTGGTTCTCCGACCGGATCGCCCTGTTCGCGATGCGCGGGCGGGTGGTGGAGCGGGAGGAGTATCCCGAGCTGCACGCGGTGGTCGACCGGCTGTGCGCGATCGCGGACATGCCGAAGCCGGTGGTCGCCGTGTCCGATATGGACATGCCCAACGCGTTCGCGACCGGGCGGAACCCCGACAACGCCGTGGTCTGTGTGACCACCGGGCTGCTGCGGCGCCTGGAGCCCGCGGAGCTGGAGGGCGTGCTCGCGCACGAGATGTCGCACGTGGCACACAAGGACGTCGCCGTGATCACGATCGCGTCCTTCCTGGGTGTGATCGCGGGGCTGATCGTGCGGTTCGCCTTCTACTCGCAGCTGTTCGGCGGGGGCCGCCGGGACCAGAACACGGCCGTCGTCTTCGTGGCCGTCATGGGGGTCTCCGCGGCCGTGTACGCGCTCAGCTTCCTGCTGATCCGGGCGCTGTCCCGGTACCGGGAGCTGGCCGCGGACCGCGCGGCGGCGCTGCTCACCGGGCGGCCCTCGGCGCTGGCCTCCGCGCTCACCAAGGTCTCCGGGGACATCGCCCGCATCCCGACGAAGGACCTGCGCACGGCCCAGGCCTTCAACGCCTTCTACTTCACCCCGGCGCTGGGCCGCGAGCCGGGCGTGGCACGGCTCTTCTCCACCCACCCGAGCCTGGAGCAGCGGCTCGACCAGCTGGCCCGGATCTCCGCGGAGCTGGGCGAAGCGGCTGCCCCCGGAAAGGGCTGAGCATGGGGTTGCTGGACATTCTCCTCGGCCGGACGAAGCCGGTCGCGCCCGATCTCGACCGGCTCTTCGCGCTGCCGTCGGCAGCCGTGACGCTGGAGGCCGCTGCGGGCTTCACCCCGACCGGGCAGGGCGCGGTGTGCTTCGCCACGGTCGAGGGCGCGGCCTTCGAGCAGGCCCACCGCGAGGTGCAGGCGCTGCTGGACGCGGACAGCGACCGCGACGGCCCGCCGGTGGAACTGCGGCAGGACGACTACGGCTACTCCTGGCTGGTCTCGCAACGCGCCCCCGACCAGCTGGCACCGCTCGTGACGGACCTGCACGCCGTGAACAGCCAGATGGAGGTCAACGGGTTCGGCCCCCAACTGCTGTGCTCCCTGGCCGGGTTCCGGGACCGGTCGGGCCGGCGGCTGGGGCTGGTCTACCTCTACAAGCGCGGCACCTTCTACCCGTTCGCACCCCTGCCGGGACAACCCCAGCGGCGTGACAGCGCGCTGGAGCTCCAGGTGCGGGCGGCGCTCGCCGAGGACCTGCCGATCGAGCAGGACCTGGGCCGCTGGTTCCCGGTGTGGGGAGCGCCAGGTCTGTGACCGCCCGCTGTGTGTGATCGCCCCTCATGTGGCCCGGCCTTGTGAATGAATGGCCGTATGAGCGAGCTGATCCCCTTCACCCATACCGTCGACGGTGAACGAGTCAGCGGACTGTCCGGCGCCGCCGCCCCGGGTGAGCCGGCCAGGGCGACCGCCGTAGTGCTGCACGGCGCGGGCAACGGCAGCAAGGAGCGGCTGGTGCCGTTACTGGCGGAGTTCACCGCCCACGGCTGCCACGCCCTCGCCTTCGACTTCTCCGGGCACGGGGAGAGCACCGGCCTGCTGCGCGAGCTGAGTCTGCGCCGCCGCTTCGAGCAGGCCGTCTCCGTCATCGACGCACGCGCGCGCGTGGACGGGCCGCTGATCCTGGTCGGCTTCAGCATGAGCGGCCAGACGGTGGCCGATCTCGCCCGGCACTACGGGGACCGGGTGGCGGCACTGGGGCTGTGCGCGCCGGCGGTGTACGCCGCTCAGGCGTGGGACGTGCCGTTCGGTGCGGGTGACGGGCGGTTCAGTGAGATCATCCGGCGGCCCGGAAGCTGGCGGGGGTCGCCCGCGCTCGACGTCCTGCGGGGGTACGAGGGGCGGGCGGTGCTCGCGGTGCCGGGCACGGACGAGGTCATCCCGCCCGCTGTGACGGAGGCCGTCTCGGAGGCACTGGCCCGGCGCGCCCAGTTCACCCACTGGGAACTTCCCCGGGCGGAGCACCGGTTGGGCCGGTGGTTCCGTGACCACCCCGAGGACCGGCGGGAGTTCGTCACCGCCGTCCTGACCGGGCTCGGCGAGCGGGGCTGGACGGCGACCCGCGCGTGGGTGGCCAAGCAGCTCCCGGAAGGCCGTAAGGTCGACAAGTCCACCTTCCTCAGGGGCGGTTGGAGCGCCCAGATGCGGCAGCTCACCCTCGACGACGGCACCGCACTCGCCCTGCGCACCTTCGTGAAGCCCTTCTTCCGGCGGCACGCTCCCGGGCTGCTGGCCCGCGAGGCGGACGTGCTCACGCTGCTGGCCGGGCAGGAGGGCGTACCGGCGCCCGAGCTGACCGGCGTGGACGCGACCGCCGAGCACTGCGACCACCCGTGTCTGCTGATGTCCGTGCTGCCGGGCCGGGTCCGGGTGGACGAGGAGGACGACCTGGACCTGCGGGTGGACCTGCTGGCGGCCCAACTGGCCCGGATCCACCGGGTCGTCCCCGGGGAGCGCCCGCGGCCGTACCAGGCGTGGACGTCCCCCGAGCGGGTGCTCGCGCCCGAGGGCGGTGTGTGGGGACGAGCGGTGGACGTGATCCGTCGCGACCCGCCGCCGTACGAGGGCTGCTTCCTGCACCGCGACTTCCACCCGGGGAACGTGCTGTTCACCGGCTCGGGGGCGGGCTTGCGGATCAGCGGTGTCGTCGACTGGGTGGAGACCTCGTGGGGTCCCGCCGACCTGGACGTCGCGCACTGCTCGACGGCCCTCGCGCTGCTGCACGGCCCGCAGTACGGCCTCGGTTTCCGGGAGCGCTACGAGGCCCAGGGCGGCCGCCGGCTCGCCGACGGCCCGGACCACCTGTACTGGCGGCTGCTCGACGCCCTGGCCTACGTCCCCGACGCGGCGAAGCTGGCGGGCCCGTGGCGGGAGCTGGGCCGCACCGATCTGACGCCCCAGGTGCTGGGCGGGCGGCTGGAGGCGTATGTGGCGGGCCTGCTGGAGCGGTACGCCTGAGGGACGGTGGCGGGTGCGGGTAGCGGCCCTGGCGATGACGGCCGATTGTCAGTGGCGTTCGCGATGATGCAGTCGGGTCGGAGGGACGTGACGAACGGAGGCCGGTATGGGCAGCAGGGCGCAGCGGTACCTCGGGGTGGCGGAGCGGCGGGCCCGGCTCGCGCTGCGGCAGCGGCTGGCCGGGCCGGCGCGGGCGGGAACTCCCGAGGAGGTCGCCGGTTCGCTCGTCGCCCTGCACGGCACGGACCCGGCGACGGTGTACCTGGCCGTGGGCGCGCGGCTCGCGGACCCCGCGCAGACGGTGGCGCAGACCGGGCGCGCGCTGTACGACGACCGTTCCCTGGTTCGGATGCACGGCATGCGGCACACGGTGTTCGTGTTCCCCACGGCCCTGACCGCCGTCGTGCACGCCTCGACCGGGCTCGCGGTCGCCGCGCGGGAGAGGGCCGCGCTGCTCAAGCACATGGCGGCGGCCGGGGCGCCGGACGCGGCCTGGCTGAAGGAGGTCGAGGAGTCGGCGCTGGCGGCGCTCGCCCGGCGCGGGCAGGCCACGGCCGCCGAACTCGCCCAGGACGAGCCGCGGCTGCGGGAGCAGTTCGCGTACGCGGCCGGCAAGAGCTACGAGGGCCTGCACACGGTCTCGACCCGGCTGCTGAAGGTGCTGGGCGTCGAGGGGAAGGTCGTACGCGGCCGGCCGCTCGGCTCCTGGACGTCCAGCCAGTTCCGCTGGGCCGTGGCGCCCGAGCACCCCGAACTGGACCCGGCACAGGCGCAGGCGGAGCTGCTGAGACTGTGGCTCGCCGCGTGCGGTCCGGCGACCGAGGCCGATCTGAAGTGGTGGACGGGATGGCGCGTGACGGAGGTCCGCGGGGCGCTGGCCGCGATCGGGGCGCAGCCGGTGTCGCTGGACGAGGGCACGGGATACGTGACCGACGGCGATGTCGACGAAGTGGCCGCGCCCGGCGAGCCCTGGGCCGCCCTGCTGCCCGCCCTCGACCCGACGGCGATGGGGTGGCAGCAGCGCGACTGGTATCTCGCGCCGGAGCTGCGGCCCCTGCTGTTCGACCGCAGCGGGAACGTCGGGCCGACGGTGTGGTGGAACGGACGCGTGGTCGGCGGATGGGCCCAGCGGCCCGACGGGGAGATCGTCTGGCGGATCCTCGACGAGGAAGGGGAGGGCCGGGAGGCGCTCGCGGCGATCGAGAAGGAAGCGGAGCGGCTGAGGGGGTGGGTGGGGACGATCAGGATCACACCTCGCTTTCGGACGCCGCTGGAGAAGGAGTTGGCGGCGGGCCAGGACGTGTGAGAACACCGACGCCGGGTGCCCTGAGGAACAGGCACCCGGCGCTCCGGGATCAGCTCAGCGCGAGTAGCGCATGAGCGCCCTCACCATGTGGCACGTGGTGTCCGACGGCGGGTGGACGCCGATCAGTTCCGCCGTGTCGCGGATCGTCTCGTTGCGGGCCTGGTTCGGCATGTAGACGCCGGAGTCGAGCAGGGCGATGGCGAGGCGCATCGCCTTGAGGCGACGGTTGTGCGAGACGTACCACTCGCGCGGCCGGCCCGGCGGCAGCGGCCGCTTCTCCACGGGCACGTACGGCAGGTCGAGCAGGACGGGGCGCTTCGCGGTGGACTGGGTGGGCAGCGGCTTCGGCTTGAGTGCGGCAGCGGGCACAGGCATCCTCCTGTCGCGGTCAGGGCGGCTCACCGGAGTCCTCGGCGATCCCGGCGCCACCCTCGAACACTGCTTCAATTCTACTGCCCACCACTGACAAAAGGCCCTGGCCACAAGGGCTTTCGGGGATGGGGTGACACAAGTGGAGAACGGGTTTCGAGTCACGCTTCCCGGCGTCACGGAGGCGTACCGTGGGCCCATGGAGATCTGGATCAACCCGGCCTGTTCCAAGTGCCGCAGTGCCGTGCAGCTGCTCGACGTCGAGGGCGCCGACTACACCGTCCGCCGCTACCTGGAGGACGTGCCGAGCGAGGACGAGATCCGGGACGTGCTGGACCGGCTCGGACTGGAGCCCTGGGACATCACCCGCACCCAGGAGGCCGCCGCCAAGGAACTCGGCGTCAAGGAATGGGCCAGGGACGCGAGTTCGCGGGAGCGGTGGATCAAGGCCCTGGCCGAGCATCCCAAGCTGATCCAGCGGCCGATCATCACCGCAGACGACGGTACGGCGGTGGTCGCGCGCACGGACGAGGCCGTGCGGGACGCCCTCTCCCGTTAGAGATCCCCTGGAGGTCTCCTTCTTGTGTGACACACGTTACTTGGGTGACTCCTGTAACCGATGAGTAACCTCGTTCGGTATCTCGTACATAGCGGCGTACGTTCCCCTACCTCTTCAGGAGGCGCGCATGTCGCGTAGGAGAACCCTCGGTACGAAGAAGAAGGTCGCGCTGCTGGTGAGCGCGACGACCGTGGCGGGGGGCGGGGCCTTCGTCATGGCGAGCACGTCGAACGCCGCGCAGACCCCCAAGTCGGCGGCGCAGTCGGCGGTGTGCCAGGGACTCGCCACCGCCCTCGGCAACAACCAGAAGTTCATCGCGGACCAGCGGGCCAACCCGGACGCGCAGTCCGAGGCGCGGATCGCCAACCGCGAGGCGGTCGTCACGGAGATCCAGCGGAAGCAGGAGGCGTCGGGGTGCGTGGTGGGGGAGTCGGCTCAGGACCCCCGGGCCACGCAGCCGTCGCAGCCCGCCCAGTCTGCCCCCGCGGAGAACTCCGGCGGTGGCGCCGCGGGCTCCGGGCAGCAGGTGTGCAACGGCTCCACCGTCACGCTCTCCGGCGAGGACGGTGCGCCCGCCGCGTCCAGCAACCAGTTCCCGGCCGGCACGAAGCTGAAGGTCACCAACCTGGACAACGACAAGTCCACGACGGTGGAGGTCACTTCGTTCTCCGGCAGCTGTGTGCTGCTCAACAACGCGGCATTCGAACAGGTCCGTGAGCCCGGCAAGTTCCTGATCCGCCGGGCCGTGATCGAGAAGGTGGGGTGACGCCGGGCGAACCAGGACGAGTGAGTCACTGAGGCGGCGGCCCACCCCTCGGCCGCCTCCTCGTACGTGTCGACGGTCCTG
Organism: Streptomyces sp. NPDC050164; assembly: GCF_044459945.1. NCBI lineage: Bacteria > Bacillati > Actinomycetota > Actinomycetes > Kitasatosporales > Streptomycetaceae > Streptomyces > Streptomyces sp. NPDC050164. The sequence continues at coordinate 81,663 of NZ_JBITJK010000038.1, read as the reverse complement.
CTGCTCCCGGCCAGGAGCAGCAGGACCTGACCAGCCGCTCCCTCGGGACCAAACACCCTCACAGCGTGAGGTACGGCACAGCGACACCAGGTAACACGGGGTTCACATTCGAGCAATGGCCGGGAAATCGCCTGTTGACAGGCTGCCGGGCATTGACGGCGGCGCCCCAGTGCCGCAGCGCCGCAAGCACCCGCGATACGCGCCCAGACACACCCCCGAAGGATGTGGCCCGTGACCTTCAAGGCTGAGTACATCTGGATCGACGGCACCGAGCCGACGGCCAAGCTGCGTTCCAAGACCAAGATCATCTCGGGCTCTCCCGCCGGTCTGGACGCGCTGCCGATCTGGGGCTTCGACGGGTCCTCCACGAACCAGGCCGAGGGCCACGCCTCGGACTGCGTCCTCAAGCCGGTCTTCACCTGCCCGGACCCGATCCGCGGCGGTGACGACGTACTGGTCCTGTGCGAGGTCCTGAACATCGACCTCACCCCGCACGCCACCAACACCCGTGCCGCGCTGGCCGAGGTCGAGGAGAAGTTCGCGGCGCAGGAGCCGATCTTCGGCATCGAGCAGGAGTACACCTTCTTCAAGGACGGCTACCCGCTCGGCTTCCCCAAGGGCGGCTTCCCGGCCCCGCAGGGCGGCTACTACTGCGGCGTCGGCGCCGACGAGATCTTCGGCCGTGACGTCGTCGAGGCGCACCTGGACAACTGCCTGAAGGCGGGCCTGGGCATCTCCGGCATCAACGCCGAGGTCATGCCCGGCCAGTGGGAGTTCCAGGTCGGCCCGCTCGCCCCGCTGGAGGTCTCCGACCAGCTGTGGGTGGCCCGCTGGCTGCTCTACCGCACCGCGGAGGACTTCGACATCGCCGCGACGCTGGACCCGAAGCCGGTGAAGGGCGACTGGAACGGCGCCGGTGCGCACACCAACTTCTCCACCAAGGCGATGCGCGAGTCCTACGACGCGATCATCACCGCGGCCGAGTCGCTCGGTGAGGGCTCCAAGCCCCTCGACCACGTCAAGAACTACGGCGCCGGCATCGACGACCGCCTGACCGGTCTGCACGAGACCGCCCCGTGGAACGAGTACTCCTACGGCGTCTCCAACCGCGGCGCCTCGGTCCGTATCCCGTGGCAGGTCGAGAAGGACGGCAAGGGCTACATCGAGGACCGCCGTCCGAACGCCAACGTCGACCCGTACGTCGTGACCCGCCTGCTCGTCGACACCTGCTGCTCGGCGCTGGAGAAGGCCGGCCAGGTCTGACCGACGCCATAGGGCTCCGCAGGGGGCGCTCACCGTTCGCGGTGGGCGCCCCCTCGCGTTGTCAGTGGGCCATGTCATCGTGGGGGCATGAAGATCGACGGGGGCCTCGCCGTCAAGGTGAGGACGGAGAGCGGGCAGACGTACGCGCGGATCCCGGCGCGGCAACTGCGCGAGCTGGTGGAGCGGATCGGCGGGGACGACGACCACTACCTCGTGGTGCAGCGGATACCGGACCGGCCGCTGGTCTTCATCCAGACGGCACGCGATGCGGACGGGGCGTACGACCTCCAGCACCGCACGGGCCGCGTTCCCCACATGTGGGTGGCCCGGGTGACCGCCCCGGGCATCGTCGCCGAGGTGATGGTGCGCTGGGCGCGGCAGGAGGACGGCTGGGACGCCTCAGTCGCCTGGGAGCGCGAGGAGTTCGGGTTGCCCGAGGAGGCTCCCGCCCTCGCGGCCGAGGTCGCCGCGCGGGCCGAGGAGTACGTCCGCGAGATGCTCCAGGACGGGTATCTGGGCATCGAGGCGATGATCCGCGAGACGGTGTACCTGATGGAGGACGGCGAGGGCGCATCTCCCGTTTCCCAGGCGCAGGCCCGTGAGATCGTCGAGCGGCTGTGGCTGGACCGGCTCGACGAGCAGGAGACGTGGGCGGGGCCGACCGATCCGGACCGGCTGGAGCAGGCCTTCGCGGCCCTGGAGGACGACGGCATCGTCGCCCGGGAGGACTTCACCTGCTGCCGCGGCTGCGGCATGTCGGAGATCGGCGCGGAGGCGGACGGCAGGCCGGGGGTGCGGGGTTTCGTCTTCTTCCACCGCCAGGGCACGCGCGGCGCGGCGCAGGGCCACGGCCTGTCGCTCTACTACGGCGGGTTCGACGGCTCCGAGGAGACCACGAAGGCCGTCGGACACGAGGTCGTGGCGGCGCTGACCGCGGCCGGGCTGTCCGCGCAGTGGGACGGCGACCCGGGCAAGGCGATCGACGTCGCGCCCCTGGAGTGGCGCAAGCGCCTGGTGGGATGAGGTGCCGGAGGGGTCGTACGCCCGCCCGGCGGATGTCCAAGCTGTGAGAGGAGGGTCCCGGCACCGGGTCCCGGTCTGCTTCAATGGCCCCATGGCCAGCTTCCAGAAGCACATCGCGACGGGTCGCCATGACCTCGAGCCCTTCTGGCCGTCCCGTCAGGACCATGACTTCGACCGGGTGTGTTGCCGCGCGACGAACGCGCCGGCCCTCTAAAGCCGTACACCCCGGCCTTCGGCCAGCGCGAACCGCGTACGTCCCTCGGCGAGCCCGACCACGAATCGCGGCCGTCGACCTCTCCGACGAACTCCTCGCGCGAAAGAGCTGACCTCTCATGGCGACCACTCGTTCCCTGTCTCCCGCCGCCCCCTTCAACGCCCCGTCGGCCACCGGGTCCCGTCATCGGCTGCGTGCCGTCGACCGGGACGAGGTTGTCACGGTCGCGGATCTGCTGCCTCCGGGTGCCACCTGGCTCCCGGCGCCCCAGCACACCCTGCCCACGCTGCCGGGGCAGCCGCCGATGGTCGGCTATCTGGTGCTCGTCCCGGCCGACCAGCAGCCGCCGTTCCCGGCGGCGGTGCCGGACCGGCCGGAGGCCGCCCGCCCGGAAGGCACCGAAGGCCCCGCAGGACTCGAAGCCCCCGAGCCGGGTGGCGAGCCGCTGATCCGGGTCGACACCGTGCAGCGCACCGCCGAGGTGGCCGGGCGGCCCCTCGACCTCACGTACCTGGAGTTCGAGCTGCTGGCCCACCTGGTGGCGCACCCGGGCCGGGTGCACACCCGCGACCAGCTGGTCGGCACGGTGTGGGGCTACGGGCACGTGGGCGACGGCCGTACGGTCGACGTCCACATCGCCCGCCTGCGCCGCAAGCTGGGCGCCGAGCACCGCGACACGATCCGCACCGTGCGCCGGGTCGGCTACAAGTACGTTCCTCCAGTGGGTCGCTGAGCCGCTGGTCCCGCCCGTCTGCTGACGGCAGACGGGCGTTCCGTTCCACCGCCCCGGCGGGCAGAGTCATCGGCATGAGACTTCTGATGCTGGGTGGTACGGAGTTCGTGGGCCGGGCCGTCGTGGAGGCGGCCCTGGGGCGGGGCTGGGATGTGACCGTCTTCCACCGGGGGCGGCACGAGGCGCCGCCGGGTGTGCGGTCGCTGCTCGGCGACCGCACCACGCCCGGCGGTCTGGCCGCCCTCGCCGAGGACCCGGGCGAGTGGGACATCGTCGTCGACACCTGGTCGGCGGCGCCCCGGGCGGTGCGGGACGCGGCGCGGCTGCTGCGGGGCCGCGCCCGCCGGTACGTGTACGTGTCGAGCTGCTCGGTGTACGAGTGGGCCCGGCCTGCCGGGTACACCGAGGACGCGCCGCTGGTGGAGGGCGCCTCGGCCGACGCGGAGCAGACCGCGTACGCACAGGACAAGCGCGGTGGTGAACTGGCCGTGCTGGACGCCTTCGGCGAGGACCGGTCGGTGCTCGTACGGGCCGGGCTGATCCTCGGCCCGTACGAGAACATCGGTCGGCTGCCCTGGTGGCTGGCCCGCACGGCGCGCGGCGGCCCGATGCTGGCCCCCGGCCCGCGCGACCTGCCCCTCCAGTACGTGGACGTCCGTGACCTGGCCGAGTGGGTCCTGCACGCGGCGGAGCGGGAGCTGAGCGGGCCGTACAACCTGGTCAGTCCGCCGGGGCACACCACGATGGGCGAGCTGCTGGACACCTGCGCACGAGTCACCGGCGGCGCGGCCGAACTCCGGTGGACCGAGCCGGAGGTGATCCTCCGGGCGGGCATCCAGCCGTGGACCGAGCTGCCGGTGTGGGTGCCGCCGGGCAGTGACCTGCACGACGGTCTGCACAACAGGGACGTCTCACGGGCGGTCTCCGCGGGGCTGAGCTGCCGGCCCGTCGAGGAGACCGTGGCCGACACCTGGCGGTGGCTCCAGGATGTCGGCGGCGTGGCGCCACAGCGCCCGGACCGGCCGAGCCCGGGCCTCGACCCGGAGGTTGAGGCCAAGGTGCTCGCGGCCGCCGGGGGTGTACCTGGCACCACCCCCTGATCCGGGGGCCCGGCCCCGTGACCGCCGCCGCACGCCTCCGCGAGACTGACGGCATGACCAACGATACGAAGAACGGCGGGGGTTCGAGGGCTCGGGGCATGGGAGTCGCCGCGCTGCGGGGGCTGGCGCTGGCCCTGGTGACACTACCGGGGGCCGTCCTCTGCTTCGTCCTCTCCCTTGTGTCCATCGCGCTCATCCCGATCGGCGTCGGCCTCGTCACGACACCGTGGGTGCTGACGAGGGTTCGGGCGTTCGCGGACTGGCGGCGGGTCCTCGCGGCCGAGTGGGGCGGGGTACGGATCCCGTCGGCGTACCGGCCGCTGCCGAGGGACGCCAATCCGTGGACCCGGACCTTCGGGATGCTCGGCGACCCGGCGACCTGGCGGGATCTGAGGTGGCTGCCCGTAGACATGACGGCGGGATTCCTCACCGCGCTGCTGCCGGCCGTGCTGCTCTGCTATCCGCTGGAGGGGTTCGCGATCGCGGCCGGGCTGTGGCGACCCTTCGCGGACTCCGCCGGCGGGACGTACTGGTACGGGTTCGTGCCGGTCAGGGATCAGGTATCCGCGCTCGGCGCCGGCGCCCTCGCCCTCGTCCTCCTCTTCCTCGCCCACTTCTACACCGCGCGCCTGCTCCAGGCCCACTTCCGCCTCACCCGCGCCGTCCTCGGCTCCGACCAGGATGAACTCGCCGCGCGAGTACGGGTGTTGACCGAGACCCGACGGGACGCCGTCGACACCTCCGCCGCCGAACTGCGGCGCATCGAGCGGGACCTGCACGACGGTGCCCAGGCCCGGCTGGTGGCGGTCGGCATGGACCTGGGCACCATCGAGGCGCTCCTCGACAAGGACCCGGCCAAGGCCAAGGAGCTGATCGCGCAGGCCCGCAGGTCCTCGGTCGAGGCGCTGTCCGAGCTGCGCGAGCTGGTGCGCGGCATCCATCCGCCGGTCCTGGCCGAGCGCGGACTGGGCGACGCCGTACGGGCGCTGGCGCTGCGGCTGCCGGTGGCCACCGAGGTGAACGTGGAGCTGCCCGGGCGGGCGGAGGCGCCCGTGGAGTCGGCCGCGTACTTCGCCGTGAGCGAGGTGCTCACCAACGCCGTGAAGCACTCCGGTGCCGACCGGATCTGGGTCGACCTGCACCACACGGACGGCCATCTGCGGGCGACCGTCACCGACAACGGCAAGGGAGGTGCGGTGATCGAGGCCGGTTCCGGGCTGGCCGGGGTGGAGCGGCGACTGGGTACATTCGACGGCGTCCTGGCCGTCGGCAGCCCCGCGGGCGGTCCCACCATGGTCACCATGGAGATCCCTTGCGCGTTGTCCTAGCCGAAGACCTCTTCCTGCTGCGCGACGGACTCGTCCGGCTGCTCCAGGCGCACGACTTCGAGATCGCGGCGGCCGTCGAGTCCGGTCCCGAACTGGCCGCCGCGCTGGCCGAGCTGGCACCGGACGTCGCCGTGGTCGACGTACGTCTGCCGCCCACCCACACCGACGAGGGGCTGCAGTGTGCGCTTCAGGCCCGCAGGAAGCGGCCCGGGCTGCCGGTGCTGGTGCTCTCCCAGCACGTGGAGCAGCTGTACGCGCGTGAGCTGCTCGCCGACGGCACCGGCGGCGTCGGATACCTGCTGAAGGACCGGGTGTTCGACGCCGAGCAGTTCGTGGACGCGGTACGGCGGGTCGCCGCCGGTGGCACGGCGATGGATCCGCAGGTCATCCAGCAGCTGCTGGCGCGGCAGACGGGCGACGGCCGGCCGCTGGCCCGGCTGACGCCCCGGGAGCGGGAGGTGCTGGAGCTGATGGCGCAGGGCCGGTCCAACGCGGCGATCGCGAGCAGGCTGGTCGTGACGGAACGGGCGATCGCCAAGCACACCGCGAACATCTTCGCCAAACTGGGCCTTGAGGTCTCGGACGACGACAACCGGCGCGTGCTGGCCGTTCTCGCGTATCTCGACCATGGCCGGTGAAAACGGACCTGCTCATTCACACACCGTCGAGGATCGACAACTCCCGGTGTGCAAGGGTCCGTTGAGAACACAGCTCCCTCACGAATCTCGCGTTGTTTTCCGAGACATCTGAACACCCCTGGGACGGCCTCCGTATGGAAGGGAGCCGCTTCACTCCTGTCGGGCGCCTCGATGCCCCCGAAAAAGGAAGTCAGAGGAGTTCCATGGGACGCAACACAAGAAAACGCCGGACGCCGCTGGCCACCAAGGCCGTAGCCGCATCGGCGGCCCTAGCGCTCGGTGGGGGCGGGCTGATCTGGGCAAACTTCTATGCCTCGGCGCATGAGGAGAACTCGGCGAACCAGACGAAGGCCGCGGGCGCGCAGATCGCCACGATCCAGTGCCCGGACGTCGGACAGCAGCTCACCGACGTGCCGGAGGGTGCGCGCCAGGGGGTGGACAAGGAGCTGGCGAACCTCGACAAGCAGATCAGCGAGGCCTACGCCCGGCTCGCCTCCACGCGTCAGGCCCAGGCCGGTGACTCGGGCTTCGTCAACAACGCCATCCTCGGCCCGCTGAAGTCCAAGCGGACCGCTGCCATCGACCGGATCGGCATCAACATCCGGCGAGTGGGTGGCCAGGCCCCGGACAACCTCGCCGAGATGGCCGAGTGCAAGGGCATGGCCGCCGACGCAAACACCAACGACGGCAACGCCGGGGGTGGTCAGAACAACGACGGTCAGGACCAGGGCCAGAACAACGACGGTCAGGACCAGGGCCAGAACGACGGCGGTCAGGACCAGGGCGGTGACAACGGTCAGGACCAGGGTCAGGGCGGCAATGGCGGTCAGGCCGACAACGGCCCCGTGGCCGACGACTTCATCAACATCGAGGACGTCCAGCCCAACTCCCGCAACCTGCCGAACGGTCTCGCCGCGAACGGCGACGGCGGTTCCACGGGCTCGTTCACCACGAACTGCGGCACCAACGAGAACGAGAACCGCAACTCGGACAACGTGATCGTGGCGCCCGGTGTCAGCAACGGTGCGCAGCACGCGCACGACTACGTCGGCAACCAGGACAACGACGCGTTCACCAGCGACGAGCAGTTCCTCCAGGCCGACACCAGCTGCCAGAACCAGGGCGACAAGTCGACGTACTACTGGCCGGTCCTCCGTATCCAGGACGGTCAGAACGAAGTCGACGCTAACGCCCCCGGTGGCGGTCAGGACGGCAACGTCGGCACGATCCAGCAGGTCGCCGAGGCCGAGCTGAAGTTCGTCGGCAACAAGAAGAGCGACGTTGTCGCGATGCCGACGGCCCTGCGCATCATCACCGGTGACGCCAAGGCCTTCACCAACGGCCTCAAGAACGCCAACACCTCCTGGAGCTGCACCGGCTTCGAGGACCGGCAGGTGACGGACAAGTACCCGATCTGCCCCGAGGGCAGCTCCGTGGTGCGGACGTCCAACTTCCAGAGTTGCTGGGACGGTCAGAACATCGACAGCGCCAACCACCGCGACCACGTAGCCTTCGTCCAGGCTGACGGCAGCTGCCCCCAGGGGTTCCAGGCGATCCCCCAGCTGCAGGCCAAGCTGGTCTACGACGTCCCGGCCCCGCAGATCGAGAACGGGCAGGTGCAGAACGCGTACGCGCTCGACGGCTTCCCGGAGCAGCTGCACAAGCCGATCACCGACCACAACGACTTCATCAACTTCTTCGACGAGAACGTGATGAACCAGATGGTCCAGTGCATCAACAACGGCGAGGACTGCCAGTAGTCCGCACGTAAGTGAAAGCCGGCGGTGGGATTTCCCACCGCCGGCTTTCGCTTGCCCGGGCCGCGCGGTCAGCCGTGGTGGCTGCCACTCTTGTGACCGCCGCTGTTGTGACTACCACCGGGATTCATGTGCTCGGAGCCTTCCTCCATGGTTCCGCCGAGGCTGCCCCGGAGCGCCATGACCGTCTTCTCCTCCCCGACGGCGACCCACTTGCGGCCGACCAGGTAGTAGCCGCCGTAGTCCTTCGCCTCGTTCAGCCACTCGCGCTGTCCGCGGTCGGTGGCGAAGGTCGCGAGGACGTATTTCTCCTTGCCCTTCTTGCACAGGGCCTGGCGGATGGTGTCGGCGTCGGTCTGCATGTTCGGCTTGCACTCGGCCTCGGCCGCGATGTGCTCCAGGCTGCCGGTCACCGTCTCCGGCACGGCCGCCTCGCCCTTGCCGCCGGATCCGCAGCCGGTCAGCGCCAGTATCGCCACCGCGCCGCTCAGCGCGAGCTTCGGTCGGGTCACCCTCATCTGTTCCTCCGGTCCTTGTCACGGCACGGTCCGGACGCATGCCGCACGGAGCCCCGGCAAGAGGCTCTCGCCTTCGATACGGCTGTGGCGGGCGCAGCGCTCAAATTCGGGAGCCACTACAGGCACATCCGTGCGAGTCTGTCCCGGTGAATCAGGACTGGGAAGATCGCGTAGCCGCCTTGTGGGACCGGTTCGACGACTACGCCGAAACCGAGGAGGACGAGGCCCGCTTCCGCGCCGACGTCGACGCCCTCGTCGCCGAGCTGCCGCAGGGCAGCCCGCTCGGGCCGTTCGAGCGAGCCTGCGCCTGGGACTGCACGGGCCACTCGGACAAGGCGGTCCCGCTCTACAGGGAGGCACTCGACCTCGGCCTCGTCGGCGTCAGCCCCTACAAGGCCCGCCGCACGAAGATCCAGCTGGCCAGTTCACTGCGGAACATCGGGCAGGCGGCCGAGGGCGTCAAACTGCTCGAAGCGGAACTGGACGCGCCGTCCGACGAGCTGGACGATCCCGTGCGGTTCTTCCTCGCCCTGTGCCTGTCGAGCCTCGGCAGGGACCGGGAGGCGCTGTCCCTCGCCCTGGGCACGCTGGCGCCTCATATGGCCCGTTACCAACGCTCGGCGGCGTACTACGCCCAGGCGCTCGTGGAGCCCGGGGAGCAGCCGGGGGCCTGACCCCCATGGTCAGGTGACCATCCCCCGATTCGCTCGTTCTGCTGAACGTGCAGCCACAGGATGTCGCCCAGCGCCCCGCTCCCCCCTCCCCCGCCGGTCCGGTCGTCGATGTCGAGCGGGCCGAGGCCGCGCTCGTCGAGCACTATCCGCGGCTCGTGCGGCTCGCCTATCTGGTGCTGCCGCCGGGCCTGGGCCGCAGCAGGCGCGTTCTGACCGCGCACGCCCTCGCCCAGCGCGCACTCCCCCGCAACCGCACCCCGGCGCCGGTGATCCCGGCCCAGTCGACCGGCCGTGACGGCGACCCGGGCTACACGCTGGTCCGTCTCCAGGTGCTGCGTACGGCGCTGGAGGCGGGGCTGCCGCTGAAGCGCAAGGCATGGCCGAAGCGGTCCCAGCTGCCGCCGGCGCTGCCGCAGGTGTGGGGGCTGAAGCTGTTCCCGCGCTCCGGCGGCGCCGACGAACTCGCCCTGGACCAGCGGCTGTCCACCCTGTCAGGACCGGCCCGGGCCGCGTACGCGCTGCGCGGTCTGGAGCGGCTGACGGACGACGGCGTGCGCGAGGTGCTCACGGCTGCGGATGTCGCCGACGCGGACGGTGCGCTGCTGGAGGCCGACGGGGTCCCCGCGCAGTACGGGCTGCTCGACTCCCCCGAGTTCGACCCCTGCTCGCTCCAGGCCCGGCCCACCGACCTGATGCGGCGCCGTCAGCACCTGAAGGCCGCGCTGGCCGCCGGGGCGGCCCTGCTGGTGTGCGGGGCGCTGCTGGGGCTGCCCGGCGAGGGCTGGGGTCCCGACGGCGCCGCCGCGCCGCCGTACGCGCGCAACCCGGCCGCCCAGGCCGCCCTGGACCCGGCGAAGCTGACCAGGGTCCCTCCCACCGCGTGGCGCGGCTCGGCGCGCACCGACTTCTCGGTGTGGCCGGCCCGCGGCGATCTCACCGGCGACTCGGCCCTGCTGCGCCGCGCCCTGGCCGTCTGGGCCCGCCCGGGCGAGACGGTCGGTGTGTCCGCGACGCCCGGCACCGCGTCCGGCGGCCCGGCCGGACCGCCCCAGCTGCTGTACGCGGGGACGGTCGACGCGGCGCGCGTGGTGATCCTCTACGACGGTCTGCGCATCGTCCGGTACGCCGAGCCGAAGGAGGGCACGCAGGGCGCCGCCCTCGACTTCGCCCGGGTCGACGGCGCGGGCCGGGCCGAGGCGGGGGCGGTGGTCCTGGGCCGGGCCGACGGCAACGTCCGCTATCTGACCGCCCCTTGGGTGAAGAAGGCGGGCGAGCGGGATTTGACGAAGCCGGGCTCCGGCGCGATGGACCTGGCCCTCACCGACGGTGTGACCGCGCCGCTGGCCAGCCCGGTCCTGCGGGCCGGCGCGTGCACGTCGTGGAACGTGCTGCAACTGACCGACGGCACGAGAACGCGGCTGCTGACCGACCTCGGAGAAATGGTCCCGGCCCGGCTCACCGCCGGACGGCCCGGATCCCCGGGCGAGGCGTCCGGCGCCGAGGCGCTGCGCACCTGGGGGCCGTTCGCCTGCTCGCTGGGCACGGTGCGCTCCGCGGGCGTGCGGAGCGTCAACGCCTGGGCGTTCAACGAGCAGCCGCTGCCGGACGCGAGCGGTTCGGCCGCGTGGGTGTGCACCCGGGCCGAGACCTGGCGGGGCGGCGGGGCGCGGGTGCTGGCCCAGTTCCACACGCCGGGCGGGACGTACGGGGCGGTGGCGGCGAAGGCCGAGAACGTCCCGGCGTGCGGGGCGCGCGAGCCGCACGTGCTGGCCGGAGTGCTGTGGAAGTCGGAGGCGGGCGACTGGTATCTGCTGGCCGCCGGCAGCCGGGAGACCGCGTCGGTCCGGGCGACGGGCGGGGTCGGCGGGTCGTCGCAGACCAGTTTGCTGACCGTGCCGGCCGAGCAGGGGGCGCGGGCCGAGCTGAAGGGGACACTGCGGGACGGGCGTTCGATCGGCGGGCTGCGCTGAGCGGCGGCTGAGGCGTCCGCCCGGCGCACCCGGGTGAGCACCCCCGACCGATCCCCGACCGATCCGATCCGTTCAAGGCCGGAATCGATCGGTAAGGTGTTCGTATGACTACCGGGGTTCGCCGCAGATTGGGAGTCGAGGAGCGGCGGCAGCAGTTGATCGGCGTCGCCCTCGAACTGTTCAGCCGCCGCTCGCCCGACGAGGTCTCCATCGACGAGATAGCGTCCGCCGCGGGCATTTCACGCCCGTTGGTCTACCACTACTTCCCCGGCAAACTCAGCCTGTACGAGGCCGCGTTGAAGCGGGCCTCGGACGATCTCGCGGCCCGTTTCGTGGAGCCGCACGAGGGGCCGCTGGGGGCGCGGCTGCTGCGTGTGATGCACCGCTTCTTCGACTTCGTGGACGAGCACGGCCCCGGTTTCTCCGCCCTCATGCGCGGCGGTCCGGCGGTCGGCTCCTCGACGACCAACGCGCTCATCGACTCCGTACGGCAGGCCGCGTATGTCCAGATCCTTTCGCACCTGGGCGTGACCGATCCGCCCGCGCGGCTGGAACTGGTCGTGCGGTCCTGGATCTCGCTCGCCGAGTCGACGGCCCTGATCTGGCTGGACGGGCGGCGCATCCCGCGGGCCGAGCTGGAGATCCAGCTCGTCCACGACTTCGCCGCGCTCACCGCCGTCAGCGCCGCCCAGGACGCGGAGATGGGCGCCCTGATGCGCCGCATCGCCCAGGAGGAACCGGCCGACGGCCCGTTCGCCGACCTGGCCGGCCGCCTGCTGGCGCTGGCGACCTGAGACCGCTCAGCTTTCGAACTTCCGGTAGGACGCGTCCAGTTCGCGCACCTCGGCGGAGGCGTGCAGCACGCGTCCCTCGGTGGCCTTCAGGTAGGTGCGCAGCAGTTCCAGCGTTGCCTCGGTGAGCCGGGCCTTGGTCTCCTCGGTGCGGCCGGGGAGCAGCGCGATGTGGACGTGCACATGGGCGTGCGCCTCGGTCTCGGGGCCGACCACGACGTCCTCGGTCCGGCGGAAGCGGGTCTTGCACGCCGGCGGCTTGGCGGCCGCGATCTCGACGGTCGCCTCGTGCAGCGCCTTCGCGAACCCGGGCCGGTCGAAGTCGTCCGCGAGGTCGGCGGAATAGTCGACGGTGATCTGCGGCATGAGCACTCCTGTTCTGGGCGGCAACGGGCTCACCCTAACCGCAGGGCCAGCATCGCGATGTCGTCCTCCCGGTCGTGGCCGAAGCAGCCGAGCAGCACGTCGCAGAGGGGGTCGAGGCCGGCCGGGGCGTCGGCGGCGGCCGTGCGGAGCTGTTCCAGGGAGGTCTCCAGGGGAGTGCCGCGGGTCTCGATGAGGCCGTCGGTGACCATGAGGAGGCGGTCGGTGGGGGCCAGGTGCCACTCGGTCGGCGCGGGCCGTTCCAGGCCCAGCCCGAGCAGCGGACCGCACGCGTCGACGTAGTCGGCGCCGCCCCCGTCGCGCAGGATCAGCGGCGGGATGTGCCCGGCGTTGGCGATCCGCACCCGCCCGCTGCCGGGATCGACCAGGGCCAGGCACACGGTGGCCGTGACGTCGGGGTGGTACTGCTGGAGCATCCGGTCGAGCCGCTCGGCCAGGACCACCGGGTCGCTCTCGGTCACGCAGTAGGCGCGCAGCGCGTGCCGGATCTCGACCATGACGGTGGCCGCGTCCAGTGAGTGTCCGACGACGTCCCCGACGGCGGTGAGCACGCCCTCGCCGGTGCGCAGGGCGGCGTAGAAGTCGCCGCCGATCTCGGTCTGCCGGGAGGCGGGCACATAGCGGACGACGATGTCGACGCCGGGCAGATGCGGCAGCTTGTGCGGCTGGGGCAGGAAACTGTGCTGGAGGGTGAGGGCGACGTGCCGCTCCACCCGGTACAGCAGCAGCGGCTCGGCGGCGAGCGCGCAGGCCTGGGCGAGGCGGGCGAGCAGTCCGTCGGCCGCGGGGTCGATGATCGCGGCGCGCCGCACCGGCGTGGCGAGGCAGACCGCCGTCCGGCCGTCCTGGGTGGTCGCCACGGTCAGGCGGGCGTCCTCCTCGACGCCCGGCCGGAACATCCCGGCCGGCCACAGCGGCGCGGGGACGACGGTGCTGTTGACGCCCGTGCGGCCCTCCGCGAGCCGGGTGACCAGCCGTGCCGCCGCCTGGTGCGCGCCGCTGTCCGCGGGCGCGGGGCGGCACCGGGCCGTGCCCCGGTACGGCTCGCCGTCCGGGCCGATCACGAACACCACGGCGGGCGAGGCAGCGAGGCGTGCGGCGCCTTCGGCGGCAGCGGCGGCGAGTTCCCGCGGGCAGCGCGCGGCCTGCACGGTGACGATGGCCTCGGACAGCAGCGTCAGACGGTGGACGGCGGTCTCGGCGCCCGCGCTGCGGCGGGCCCCGCGCACGGCGGCCCGTACGACGGCCTGGATCTCCTGCGGCTCGGCGGGCACGGTCAGATAGGCGTCGCCGCCCGCGTCCAGTCCCCGGCAACGGTCGCCGGGCGCGGTCGCGGCGGCGGAGAAGTGCACGACGGGCAGCGCTGCCATGGGCGGCCGGGCCCGGACCCGGCGGCACAGTTCGAAGCCGCTCATGTCCGGCAGCCCCACGTCGACGAGGGCCACGTCGGGCAGGGTGCCGCCCCGCAGCCGGGCGTCGAGTTCGACGAGCGCCTCGCCGCCGCTGGCGACCGGCACGACCTGGTGGCCGGCCCGGCTCAGCACCGCGCCCATGGCGTACCGGCTGGCCGCGACGTCGTCCACGACCAGCACGGTGGTGCCGGGGTTGTGCTGCGTGCCGTTGCCGTTCATCTCGTTCAGCCTCTGGGGGCGTACGTGGGTGGGGCAGACCGTCGGTCGCGGCCTGCCCCACCCAACGTAGTGCGGCTATCCGGCGGCCCGGGTGAAGACGGCGACCGTGCGCCCCGGAACGGCGAACGTGCCCGATTCCGCCGCGTAGGAGGACGACTTGACGGTAGAGTCCGCCCCCGCCGCCTGCACCGGGTGCAGCCGGTAGCCCTCTCCGGCGAGTGCGGGGACGCGCTGTTCGCGCCGCTCGGGCGTGGCGTTGAAGACGACCACGAGGTCACCGAGCCGCATGGTGATCACACCGGGTGTCTCGTCCTTGCCGGACAGCGGGAAGGAGAGCCGGGACTGCACCTGCTCGGCGGTGCCGAGGGAGAAGTCCCGCTCGGTGGTACGGATCCGCAGCAGGTCGCGGTAGGCCGCCGAGGCGCCCTCGATCTGCTCGCAGCCCACCTTGACCTTGCTCAACAGGGGCTTGGCGTAAGGCCACTTGTCGGCGTTGTCGGCCGCCATGGGCAGTCCGCGGCCGAAGCCGTTGCCGTCGGCGCAGTTCCAGTGGACGGCGTTGAACCAGTCGCCGCTGTCGTAGGAGTTGCGGTCCAGGGACTTGGAGCGCATTAGGTCGGTGCCCGCCTGCGAGAGGGCCGGGCCCTGGGACAGGGTGGCCGTCGCCATGGCGAGGACCTGCATACGGGCCCGGTCGGAGGCACTCGTCGTGGCGGGCAGCTTGAAGGCGAGCGCGTCGAACAGGGACTCGTTGTCGTGCGCGTCGGCGTAGGCGAGGGCGTCGCCGGGGGCGTCCGCGTAACCGGCGGGTGAGCCGTTGTAGTCGACCTCGGAGCCCTTGACCTCGTTGCCGCCGGTGTCGGTGAACCGGTAGCCGGCGAGGGTGCCGGACAGCCCGACCTTGATCAGGTCCTGGTAGTGCAGCAGGCGGGCCTTCTGCTCGGCCGGAGTGCCGTTGTTCTCCGAGGAGTTGGGTTCGGTGTAGAGGCCGGAGGCGAAGCCCTGCACGCCGGGGTCCTCGTCGAAGGGGCCGCCGCCGCGCACGGCGTCCCGGGCCCGGTCGGAGAAGGTGGCGATGCCGGTGCCGGCCATGTTCTTCTGGGTGGCCTGGACGAACCGGGCGTCGTCGGCGACCTCGCCGAAGTTCCAGCCCTCCCCGTACAGGATGATCTTCTTGCCGTCGACGCCGTCCCGCTCCGGGGTGAGCGCGTCGAGGGCCCCCCGGACCGCGAGGATGTTGGTCTTCGGGTGGTGGCCCATGAGGTCGAAGCGGAAGCCGTCGACCTTGTACTGCTTGGCCCAGGTGACGATCGAGTCGACGACCAGCTTGCCCATCATGGCGTTCTCGGTGGCGGTGTTGGCGCAGCAGGTGCTGTTCGCGACCGAGCCGTCGGCGAGGAGCCGCTGGTAGTAGCCCGGGACGATCCGGTCGAGGACGCTCGTCTCCGCCTGACCGCTCGCCGCGGTGTGGTTGTAGACGACGTCCATGACGACCCGCAGGCCGTCGTCGTTGAGGGCCTTGACCATCTCGCGGAACTCGAACGTGCGGGCCGTGCCGTCCGGGTCAGTGGCGTAGGAGCCCTCGGGGACCGTGTAGTGGTACGGGTCGTAGCCCCAGTTGTAGGCGTCCATCGCGGCGATCTTCCCGACGCACTCCTGCTGCTTGTCGGAGTCGGCCGGGTAGGAGGCCAGGTCACAGTCGACGCTCGCCTGGTCGGCCTTGCGCTCCGGGATGGTGGCGATGTCGAAGGCGGGCAGGAGATGGACGTACGAGGTGCCCGCCTTCGCCAGCTCGCGCAGGTGCTTGGAGCCGTCGCTCGCCTTGTCGGTGAAGGCGAGGTAGGTGCCGGGGTGCTTCGCCGTGCGGTCCTCGACGGAGAAGTCCCGGATGTGCAGCTCCTGGATCTGGGCGTCCATCAGCGGCACGGCCATGGGCTTGGCGTACGAGGACCAGCCGCTCGGCGCGAGGGTCTCGTCGTCCAGGTCGACGACGAGGCTGCGCTCGGAGTCCGCGGTGAGCGCGACCGAGTAGGGGTCGGTGACCTTGTTGGTGACGATCTTGCGGACGCTGGGCGCCCAGACCCTCACGACGTACCGGTAGGGCTTGTCCTTCCAGGACTTGGGGCCGGTGGCGGACCAGACGCCGGTGGTGTCGTCGCGTTGCATCGGCACGGTGGAGTCGCCGATCTCCAATGCCACGGACTGCGCGGTCGGTGCCCACACGGACAGGGTGGGACGGCCCCGGGAGAACGTCGGCCCCAGGTCGCTCTTCGTGGCGTCGTACAGGTCGTCGAGCACGCCGGCGATCTGCACACCGGTCGCCGCGAGGACGGCCCCGTTCGCGGCCCGCTGTGTGGCGACCACCTGCCCGCGCAGGGCCTCGCGGACCCGGTCGCGGTCGCGCGGGTCGACGGACCAGGCGGCGTAGTCCCTCAAGTGCGGGAATCTCGCCTTCTGGGCATCGGTGAGGGTGGTCTCCGACAGGCGCAGCCACCTCTCGTCGTCGCTGGTCAGCGCGCCGTCCTTCACCGCGATCGAGCCGTCCCGGCTGTACAGCAGCTGGGTGGAGGCGGCGGCCTCGGAGCCGTTCCAGGCGAGGGTGTTCCGGTCGATCCAGACCGCCTTGGACGTGGTCAGGTCGAGCGCGGCCGAGGTGCCGGCCGGCTGCGGGAGCAGGTACTTCTCCTGGCCGCTCAACAGCCACACCTCGTGGCCGCTCGCCCGGAGGTCGAGCGACTGGTCGGCGGGCAGGTCCTTCTCGTCGCCCTTGTGGATGATGTAGCTGAGGCTGGTGGCACCGTCGCTGAGCGGTACCTCGAAGACCGCACCATACGTATCAGTCTTGACCGGCTTCAGGGGATTCGACCACTCGGTGGGGTGCGCGGCGCCCGTCCAGACGTGCAGGCCCCAGCCGTCGTAGTTCCCGTCGGCGCGGTGATAGTGCAGCACGGCCTTGGTCCTGTCGGGCGCCGGGTGGTCCGGGCGCTCGGTGGTGACGGTCTCCTTGCCCTGCTCGATCCAGACCTCGCCGGTCCTGGTGACGTCGATCGCGCGGTCGGTGGCGACGTCCTTGTCGCCGTCCTTGTCGATGACGAGGAAGCCGACGGTCGAGGCGCCGGGCTTGAGCCCCACGTAGGCGAAGGCGCCGTAGGCGTCACGGCCGGTGAAGGGGTGGCTGTCGGGCCATTGTGTGGCCTCGCCGTCGGCGAGGTCGCCCCAGGCGTACAGGCCCCAGTCGGCGTAGTTCCCGTCGGCGCGCTTGTAGTGGACGATCGCGTAGTCGCGGGAGGAGGCGCCGGGCGGCTGCTCGGCGGGCGGGGTGCCGGTGGTGGAGGCGGCCAGGGCGCTCGCGGTGCGGCCGGCCGAGTCGATCACGACGGCCTTGTAGCGCAGGGCGGTGCCGGGCGGTACGTCCTCGGCGATGGTCTGGGTGACCTGGTACGGGGCGTGGTCGGCGGAGCCGAGGGTCTGCCACTTGCCGTTGCCGACCTGGGCGGCGAAGACGACACGGTTGAGCCGGCCGCCGTCGACATCGGCGGAGAGCTCCACGGTGCCGGTGGCGCCGGTCGCCGGGGCCTTGAGGGTGATCGTCGGCTCGGTGGCGGGCGCGGCGAGCCTGCCGGACGCCTTGAGGACGATCGCCGAGCCGGGCGGGACGGTGACGGTGAGCTTCCTGTCGCCGTCGCTCCTCAGGGAGGCGTCGGTGCCGTGGATGCCCTTGAAGGTCATGCCGGCCGAACCGGTGGCGAACGTGGCCGTCTTCGCCTCGTCCGCGTTGTTGACGGCGACGACGTACTCGATGCCGCTCCTCGCGTCGGTGCGGGAGAAGGCGTACACGCCCGGGCCGTCGGCCGCGTACCGCTGCTGCTGGACGCCGTCGGCCAGCGCGGGGTGAGCCTTGCGGAGCCCCGCGAGAGCACTGATCTGGCGGTAGAGCGGTGCTCTCGTGTCGTAGGCGTCCTCGGCGTGGGTGCGGTCGGTGCCGATCCGGTCGTCGTCGAGGTAGTCGGCGGTGCGGGAAGCGAACATGCTCTGCCGGGCGTCCTTGTCGCCGCCCGCGCCGGCGAAGCCCTGCTCGTCGCCGTAGTAGACGACGGGGTTGCCGCGGCTGAGGAACATCAGCTCGTTGGCGAGCTCGTCCTTCTTCAGCAGCTCGGCGTCGGTGGCCTTCGGGTCGTCCTGCTTCAGGAAGTACCCGATCCGGCCCATGTCGTGGTTGCCGAGGAAAGTGACCTGCTCGTACGCGTTCGCCTTGTCGGTCGTGTACTTGTAGTCGTCGCCGAAGACGCCCGCGAGCTTCTGCGCGCTGCCGCCCTGGGAGACGTACTGGCGGGCCGCCTCCTGGAAGGGGAAGTCGAGCGTGGCGTCGAGGCGGCCCTGGGTGACGTACGGGGAGGTGACGTCCGTGTCGGCCGAGTAGACCTCGCCGAACATGAAGAAGTCGTCGCGGCCCTGCCTGGCGGCGTACGCGTCCAGGGCGGTGGCCCACTGCGTCCAGAACTCCGTGTTGACGTGCTTCACGGTGTCGATCCGGAAGCCGTCGATGTCGAAGTCCCGCACCCAGCGCTGGTAGATCCTCGCCATGCCCCGCACGACCTCGGGCCGCTCGGTCCACAGGTCGTCGAGGCCGGAGAAGTCGCCGTGCGCGGAGCTCTCACCGGCGAAGGTGGAGTCGCCGCGGTTGTGGTACATCGTCGGGTCGTTGAGCCAGGACGGGACCTTGGTGTTCCCGGTCGCCTTGGGCGTGCGCGGGAAGGAGCCGCCGCCGACCTCGGGGAAGTCCCGCCGCCCGTCCGCGTAGTCGGCGTCGTCGAAGGGCTCGCCGTCCTTGGTCAGGTACGGGAAGGCGCCCTTGGAGAGGTAGTCGTACGACTTCTCCTCATAGTCGACGACATCCGCCGTGTGGTTGGTGATGACGTCGAAGAAGACCTTCATGCCCTTGGCGTGCGCCTTGTCGATGAGGTTCTCGAGGTCCTCGTTGTTGCCGAAGTGCGGGTCGACCTGGGTGAAGTCGGTGATCCAGTAGCCGTGGTAACCGGCGGATGCGTTCGCCCCGGTGCCCTGTACGGGCTGGTTCTTGAAGATCGGGGCCATCCAGAGGGCGGTGGTGCCCAGGTCCTTGATGTAGTCGAGCTTCCTGGTCAGGCCCTTGAGGTCGCCGCCCTGGTAGAAGCCCTTGTCGGTGGGGTCGTAGCCGGTGGACAGGCGTGAACCGGTCAGCCCTCCCTTGTCGTTGCGCGGGTCGCCATTGGCGAAGCGGTCCGGCAGGACGAAGTAGAACTGCTCGCGGGTGGCGTCGTGGCGGGCGGGCTCGGCGGCGAGCTTCGCGTCGGACGGGGGCGCCGGCGGGGTGGCCGCCCCGGCGGCGAGAGGCTGGACGAGTGCTGCGGCCAGCGCGGTGGCGGTGACCGCAGCGACCCGTCCGGCACGGGAGGTTCGGCGCCTGGACGGCACCGGCCATCTCGGTATCACTGACGTGGACTCCTAGCGATTACGGCTCTCTCGGGTCCGACCCCGCGCGACCGTATCGCCGCCGAAACGCTTACAGCAAGAGTCCTGAAACCGTTGGAAAGAACTTTCAACAAGGGGAGTTGGTCTGCGTCAGCAGGCCCAGCCGCCACGGAAGGGTGCTGTAGGGGCCGCTCGCCGCGGGGTCCATGCCCTGGTACAGGTACTGGAGCCGGCACGGATTGATGGTGAGGGACTGGTCGTTGAGATGGCGGACCATCTCGCCGTGGCTGATGTCCCTGGTCCAGGCGGTGCCGCCGAAGGTGACGTTGTTCGAGCGCGCGAAGGGGTTGGACTCGGTGTCGGCCAGCGGCTTCCAGGTGCCCGCGATGCTGTTCGACGTCCAGGACCGGAAGTACCGCTTGCCGTCGCTGCCGATGGCCTCGTTGAGCAGCAGATAGGTGTTCGAGTCCTTGATCTTGTAGACGTTGGCGGCCTCCCACAGGCGGTACTTGTTGGAGTCCTGCAGCGCGATGACGGTGTTGGTGAAGCCGTTCGGGTAGCTGGCCCGCGAGGTCTCCGAGCGGTAGAGGTGGCCGTTGTCGTCGGAGGAGAACAGGTAGCACTTGGCGCTGTCGCAGACGACCCAGAAGTCGACCCAGTGGCCGCTGCCGATGTTGTCCCTGACGATCTGCGGCATGCCGTTGGCGTAGAACTTCTTCGGCGCGGTCCACGACCTGGGGTTGCCGATGTCCGCCGTGGTCGAGTACGCCGCGTTGTCGCCGGTCTGGTAGACGAGGTACCACAGCTTCCGCGGCGCGAAGTAGAACACCTGCGGCGCGGCCTTGTACCCGGCGCCGATCGCCGTCTGGTCCAGGTAGTGGTGCTGCGCGGAGGCGGCCTGCTGCCAGCTGGCGAAGTTCAGGTACACCATGCTGTAGGTGCCCTTGGTGGTCGTGGTGCTGGCGAACACGTGCCAGCGGCCGTTGTGGTACACGACCGAGGGGTCCTTGATCGCGCTGAGCTGGTGAGTGGCGTCCGACTTCGGGGAGATGAGCACCCCGGTGGAGTTCCACTTGAAGCTGCTCGGCAGGGCTGTAGCCGCGTCCGACGACGCCGAGGTCGGCGGCACCAGGGCGCCGAGCAGCAGGGCCAGCCCGCCGACCAGGACTCCCAGACGTCTTGTCAGGCGCATCGTGTCTCCTATCGCTGGAGGGTGTAGGTGACGAGCGAGCGGGCCGGAACCGTGGTTTTCAGCGAGCCCCCGGCGACCGGAACGGCCGGCTGCCGGGCGGTGCTGTGGGAGCCGTTGGTCAGATACGGGGTCGCCGTCCCGGTGGTGAACCCGATGTTCTTGAAGCTGAACGACACCGGGGTGGCACTGCCGGCCGCGTTGAGCGCCACGACCGTCACGGATCCGTCGGTGTTGCGGAACGCCGAGAGCCTGAGATTGCCATCGGACGTGGTGGCGCCGATGCGGGTGGCCCCGGGCCGGATGAAGCGGCTGTAGTTGGCCAGCGCCCACAGGCGCTTGGAGACGTGGTAGTTCGCGCCGTCCATCCGGATCAGGCCACGGGTGGCGCCGGTCGAGGCGCCGTACCAGTACACGTAGCCGCTGGTGTTGCCCTTGGTGAGGGCGTCGTGGACGGCGGAGGCGACGGTGAAGCCGTCGTAGCCGCTGCCGTCGTCCCAGGCCTCGTTCCAGGTGGTGCCGCCCGGCGACCACTCCGACATCCAGGTCCGCTTCTGCGTCGGCAGGGGGCCGTCGACCGGACTGGCGTAGGTGTGGCCGGCGTGGGTGTCGACGAAGCCGCGGGCCGTCGCGTCGGCCTCGATCGCCCTGGTGTAGTTCTTCTGCTGGTTCCAGCCGAAGGAGTCGCAGCAGACGACCTTGTATCCGCCCGCCCTCGCGACCGGCCCGAAGACCTTGGTGAACTCGGCCGCCTGCGCGGGAGTGAGCCGCATGGAGTCGTACGTGGCGGTGTAGTCGGGTTCGTTGACGAACCCGAGGTCGGTGACGCGGATGCCTTCCTGGGCATAGAACTTGGCGTACTGCACCAGGTAGTCGGCGTACGCCCGGCGCCAGTCGCCGCTCGCGCAGGTGGCACCGGCGAGGCCGCACAGGGTGCCGCCGTTCGCGTCGGTGCCGTTCGTCTTCATATAGCCGGGGGCGCTCCAGGCGTCGGCGTAGAAGCGGTTCACTCCGTACGCCTTGGCCTGCTGGGCGAGCCACACCTGGCCCTTGTCGTCGCGGTCCCAGACGTACTTGGGAGTCGCGTTCGGTCCGCCGGGGTCGGTCGGCTGGATGCCCGAGTCGATGCCGAGCCGCAGGATGCTCAGGCCGACGCCCGTGGTCCTGCTGAACAGCAGGTCGAGGATCTCGCGTTGGCGCTGGGCGGGCAGGCCCTGCGAGCCTCGCATGATCTCGGCCCGGCCGAAGTGCTCGGATATGCCGAAGCCGTCGATGGACTGGTGCCGGGTCGAGCCGTTGACGGTGGCCGAAGCGGCCACCTCGGTGGGTGAGGTCCCGGCGGTGACTCCGGCGGTCGTCAGCAGCACCGCGAGGGAGGTGACCGTCCACGTTCTGAGTCTGCGCAGCGTGATCCGTCCGGTCATGGGAGCGCTCCCAGTGGTATGCGATCGCCCCTCGGGGTTTCCGAGGGGCGAGTGTTCGGGATGTTGAACAGCGTTCAGGGAGTTGCCATTGAGGAGGGAACGTAGGACAGCGTTCCGGAAGCGTCAATCCCTCACGCACCGCATCAAGGCGCTCGCACTCAGCAGTTCGGCCTGCCCGCGTGGAGGGCGAGAGCCGTGTTCGCGCCGAGGGTGGCGGCGAACT
The DNA here is from genome assembly GCF_044459945.1 of Streptomyces sp. NPDC050164. Classification (NCBI taxonomy): domain Bacteria; kingdom Bacillati; phylum Actinomycetota; class Actinomycetes; order Kitasatosporales; family Streptomycetaceae; genus Streptomyces; species Streptomyces sp. NPDC050164. The sequence continues at coordinate 59,352 of NZ_JBITJK010000038.1, read as the reverse complement.
GGCCGCCTGCGTTCACCGTCACCGTCGTGTTGTTCTGCACGTCGCAGTAGATCCCGCCCGGCAGCGACGTCTGGTAGGTCCGGGTCAGGGAGCCCGACTCGTGGTTGATGGCCACGAAGCCCTTACCGCCCCGGCCGAAGGCGATGGCGTCGCCGCCGTTGTCCCACCAGTTGGTGACCGGCTCACCGCGGGTGGCGTTGCGGAAGCCGACCATCGCCTTGATCTCGGGCCAGTTGTGCTGGCACTTCCAGCCGTCCTGCCAGCAGGCGTTGACCGTGCCGCCGTTCGGCGAGCCGGCGTCGTGGTCGGTGAACTCGTAGCCGGAGTTGATGTCGGGGGCGCCGTAGGGCCAGGCGAGCATGAAGACGTTGGCCAGGGTGTAGGTGGCGCCGTCCTTGTGGTTCAGGGTGGAGCCGTTGCGCTCGGTGTCGTGGTTGTCGACGAAGACGCCGGAGACGCCGCTGTTCATGTAACCCCAGCCCTCGCCGTAGTTCTTCAGATGGGCGAGGTTCTCGTTGTTGAAGACCCGCTTGAGGTCGTAGGCGTAGCGGAACTCCTGGACGTCGCCGTTGCCCGTGTACTCGGTGGGCTGGACGGCCTCTCCGCTGCCGTAGATGACCTCCTGCTTCCAGTACACCGACGGATTGCTCAGCCGCGACTTGATGTTCGCGAGGTCGGCTGCGTCCATGTGCTTGGCCGCGTCGATGCGGAAGCCGTCGACGCCGAGGGAGAGCAGGTCGTTCATGTACCCGGCGATCGCCCCGCGGACGTAGTTCTCGCCGGTGTCGAGGTCGGCGAGGTCGACCAGTTCGCAGCGCTGGACGTTCCAGCGGTCCTGGTAGTTGCCGATCCGGGAGGTGCAGTCGTCGAAGTCGTACGAGGAGTACAGGCCGGGGTAGTCGTACTTGGTGTACGACGAGCCGCCGGTGCCGGTGCCGCTGCCCGCCGACATGTGGTTGATCACCGTGTCGACGACGACCTTCACACCGGCCGCGTGGCAGGTGTTCACCATGTTCTGGAAGGCCGCGCGGTCACCGAGCCGACCGGCGATCTTGTAGCTGACCGGCTGGTACGAGGTCCACCACTGCGGGCCCTGTATGTGCTCGGCGGGCGGGGAGACCTGGACGTAGCCGTATCCGGCGGGACCGAGCGTGTTGCCGCACTCGCGGGCGACGGAGGCGTACTTCCACTCGAAGAGGACGGCGGTGACGTCCTTGGTGCCAGGTGGGGAGGCCTGTGCACTGGTCGGGTTCATGACAATCGCAGCCGCGGCGAGCGCGACGGCGGTGGAGAGGTGTCTGCGCGCCATGTGGAGTTTCCTTCTTCTTTGAAGGTTCTTGCTGCAAGGTTCAGAAACCTTGCGGTGACGCAGATGCTAAAGGCCCGCCGCCCGAAAGGGCAGCGGGCCGTGCGAAATTCAACGGAAAATCAGGCGGTGACCGCGGTGGTCCACCACACCGTGCTGTCGGCCGGCACCTTGGCCTCGTCGTCGACCTGGACGATCTCCCCGCTCGCGACCAGCACCCGGCCGTACGCCGGCATCGCCACCGACTCGCCGGTGGTGTTCGCGACGCACACGAATTCCCCGCGCCGGAAGGCGAGCACGCCCTCGGGCGCCCGCAGCCACTCCACGGAGGTGCCGGCGCCGAGGTCTGGCTGCTCACGCCGCACGGCGAGCGCGGCCCGGTACAGCTCCAGGGTCGAGCCGGGCTCTCCGCTCTGCGCCTCGACGCTGAGCTCACCCCAGCCCTCCGGTTGCGGCAGCCAGCTGCCACCGTCGCCGAAGCCGTACGACGACCCGGTCGCGGTCCACGGGATCGGCACCCGGCACCCGTCGCGGAAGCCGTCCTGGCCCGCGCCCCGGAAGTACGCCGGGTCCTGGCGCACCTCGTCCGGCAGGTCCACGACGTCCGGAAGGCCCAGCTCCTCGCCCTGGTAGATGTAGGCCGAGCCGGGCAGCGCGAGCATCAGCAGGGTCGCGGCCCTGGCCCTGCGCAGCCCCAGTTCCCGGTCGCCGGCCAGGCGGATCTGGGTGCCGAGGCCGGGCGGGTTGGCGAACCGGGTGGCGTGCCGGGTCACGTCGTGGTTGGACAGGACCCAGGTGGCGGGGGCGCCGACCGGGCGCATGGCCTCCAGGGTGCGGTCGATGACCTCCCGCATCTCCGCGGCGTCCCAGTGGGTACTGAGGTACTGGAAGTTGAAGGCCTGGTGCAGTTCGTCCGGGCGGACGTAGTTCGCGGTCCGCTCGATGGTCGGCGTCCACGCCTCCGCGACGAAGATGCGCCCGCCCGTCTCCCACCACCGCCCTTCTGACGAAGACCCTTCGGGCCCTTTCCTTTCCGCGTACTCGTCGAGGATCAGCCGCCACTGGCGGTAGATCTCATGCACCCCGTCCTGGTCGAAGAACGGCATGACATCGTTGCCCAGCAGCTTCACCTGCTCATGGGATCCAAGGTCGGGCAGCCCTTCCGCCTTCACCAGGCCGTGGGCGACATCGATCCGGAAGCCGTCGACGCCCATGTCCAGCCAGAAGCGCAGGATGGAACGGAACTCGTCGCCGACCGCCGGATGCTCCCAGTTGAAGTCGGGCTGCTCGGGGGCGAACAGGTGCAGGTACCACTCACCGTCCGGGAGCTGTGTCCAGGCCGGGCCGCCGAAGATCGACTCCCAGTCGTTGGGCGGCAGTTCGCCGTTCTCCCCCTTGCCGGGGCGGAAGTGGTAGCGGTCCCGCAGCGGGGAGCCCGGGCCCTCCGCGACGGCCCGCTTGAACCACTCGTGCTGGTCGGAGGAGTGGTTGGGCACGAGGTCGACGATGATCCGCAGGCCCAGCTCGTGGGCGTCGCGGATCAGCGCGTCGGCGTCCAGGAGGTTGCCGAACATCGGGTCGACGGCCCGGTAGTCGGCGACGTCGTAGCCGGCGTCGGCCTGCGGCGAGGCGTAGAAGGGGCTGAGCCACACGGCGTCCACGCCGAGGTCGCGCAGGTACGGCAGACGGGTGCGGACACCTTCCAGGTCGCCCATGCCGTCGCCGTTGCTGTCGGCGAAGCTGCGCGGGTACACCTGGTAGATCACCGCGTCCCGCCACCAGTCGCGACGCTTGGCGACGGTGGCGACGGCCGATGCGGAAGTGGGGCTCGGGGCGGCTGAGTACTGCTGGCTCATGTCGTCCTTGATGCGTAACAGAGGTGTGGTCATGTGAGCGTTGGGTGGGTGACGAGGCGGCCGCGGCACAGCGGGGTCGGATGGGCACCGCGGCCGCCTCGGGCTTGTGCAGTGCGGTTCGGCGGCGCCCCGAGGGGCACCGGGTCACCCCTTCGTACCGCCGGCGGTGAGCCCGGTCACCAGGTTCTTCTGCACGAGGTAGAAGAACAGGGCAGCCGGTATCGCGATCAGCACAGCCGTGGCGGCCATGAGATTGCGCTGCGCGTCATGCTCGCTCACGAACGTCTGCAGACCGACGGCAAACGTGTACTTGTCGTCGCTCAGCAGGAACGTCGAAGCGAACGCGACCTCACCGAAGGCCGTGAGGAAGCTGTAGAACGCCGCGACCGCGAGGCCCGGCTTGGCCAGCGGCAGGATCAGCCGCGCGAACGTGCCGAAGGGGGTCAGCCCGTCGACGCGCCCGGCCTCGTCGATCTCGAACGGGATGGTGTCGAAATAGCCTTTCATCAGCCAGGCGCAGTACGGCACGATCGTGGTGCAGTTGACAAGGATGAGACCAAGGTAGCTGTCGATGAGCTGCAGATCCGAGAGGATCTGGTACATCGGCACGATCAGTACCGCGATCGGGAACATCTGGGTGACCAGCAGCACCCACATCAGCTTCCGGTAGCCGGGGAACCGCATGCGGGAGACCGCGTAGCCGGTGGACGCGGCGACGACGACGCCGATGAGCGTCGTGCCCAGCCCCACGATCAGTGTGCTCTTGAGCCAGTGGAAGAAGTTGGTGTCCTGCAGGACGAAGGCGTAGTTGTCGAGCGCCATCTTGCCCCAGATGCGCCCGGGGTGGAGGTAGTCGTCCTTGTCCGGGCCGAGGGACAGGAAGACCAGCCAGGCGATCGGGAAGAGCGCGGTCAGGCTCGCGCCGATCAGGACGGCGTGCGAGACGAGGGAGGTCGCGCGGCTGTGCTCGCCGCGGCGGCGGGCCGTGCGGGGTGCGTCGGCGGGTCGCCGCTCGGTGTCCGCGGTGGAGGTCTCGACGGTGGTCGTACTCATTTCGGACTCCTGCCTCAGATCGCGAGCTGCTGCTCGTTGCGGTTCAGCCAGCGGCGGTAGAAGGAGGTGAAGACGATCAGCATGGACAGGAGCAGGATTCCGTAGGCGGCGGACTGGGCGTAGTCGCGCGGCTGCTGTCCGAAGCCCAGCTGGTAGGCCCAGGTCACGAGGATCTGGGCGTCCGGGGCGGTGTTGCCGAACAGCAGGAAGATGATGGCGAACTGGTTGAAGGTCCAGATCACGCCCAGGAGCACGACCGTGGTGCTGACGGACCTCAGGCCGGGCAGGGTGACGTGCCGGAACCGCTGCCAGGCATTGGCCCCGTCCATCTCGGACGCCTCGTACAGGCTCGCGTCGATCGACTGCAGGCCGCCGAGCAGCGAGACCATCATGAACGGCACTCCGCACCAGGTGTTGACCATGATCGCGGCGAACCGCTGCCAGGAGGTGTCCTCCAGCCACGAGGGCGTCGGCAGGTGCAGGAAGTCCAGGCCGGAGTTGATGATGCCGCCGTCGGCGAGCATGAACCGCCAACCGAACACGGTGACGAAGGTCGGCACGGCCCAGGGCAGCACCAGGATCATCCGGTAGAGGGTGCGCCCGCGCAGCTTCTGGTTCAGCAGCAGGGCGAGGCCAAGACCGATGCCGTAGTGCAGGGTGACGCAGGCCGCCGTCCAGAAGACCGTCCACAGGACGTGCGACCAGAAGCGGTCGTACGCCGTCGGGCCCCACAGGATGTCGGCGTAGTTGTCCAGGCCGATGAACTTGTAGGTGGCGTCGATGTGGTTGACGCCGATCGTGCGGGCGGTGTTCAGGCTGGTGGCGTCGGTGAGGGTGAGATACAGGCCGTACGCCAGCGGGTACAGCACGAGGACGCCGAGGACGATCGCCACCGGGGCGATCATCGCGTAGGCGTACCAGTGTTTGTGGAAGCCGTTCTTCAGCCGCCGGCCCGGCCCGGGTCGCGGCTCCCGCTCACCGCGCCGCTTGCCGGTCGCTCGGTCGATGACGACTGTCATGGTTCGACACCTTCCGGAGGTTCAAGGAGGTCAAGGGAGCTGTCCAGGCCCGGGCGCGGGCGCGGGCCGGTGGCCGCCGGATCCCCTCTCCCCCATGACCGGGGGGTCCGGCGGCCACGCGGCGGTCACTTGGAGAAGTCCGGCACCAGCTTGGCGATGGCGGTCTCGGCGTCGCCGAGGCCCTTGTCCAGGGACTCCTTGCCGCCCGCGATCTCGATCAGCTCGTCGTCGAGCGGGCCCCACAGCGAGCTGTACTCGGGCAGCGCCGGGCGCGGCTGGGCGGAGGACAGCACGCCCTGGTAGCCGGCGATGCCGGGGTCGGCCTTGACCTCGGCGGTGTAGGCGTCCTCGCGCGTGGGGAGCGTGGAGTTCTTCAGCGCGATGGTCTCCTGGGCCTTCGCCGACGTCATGAAGTTGACGAACTTCAGCGAGGCCTTCTGGTGGGCCGCGTCGGAGCCGGCGTAGACGGAGAGGTTGTGACCGCCGGTCGGGGCGCCCGCCTTGCCGGTGGAGCCGGCCGGGACGGTGGCGATGCCGAGGTTGTTCTTGTCCTTGAAGGCCGAGCCCTTGTAGAAGTTCGTGATCTCCCAGGGGCCCTGGATGATCGAGGCGACCTTGCCGCTGACGAACGCCTCCTGGATATGGGCGTAGGCGTCGGCGGTGGTGTCGGCCTTGTGCAGGCCCTGGCCGCTGAAGAGGCTCTGCCAGGTGCCGTAGGCCTTCTTGGCGGCGGGCGAGGTGACGGTGATCTTCTTGGCGTCGGCGTCGACGGTGTCGGTGCCCTCGCCGTAGAGGAAGCTCTGCGCGTAGTAGGCCTGGGTGGAGCCCCAGTAGCCGTCGACGCCGGTCTTGTCCTTGATGGTGGCGGCGGCCTTCTTCAGGTCGCCCCAGGTCTTGGGGGCCTCGACGCCGGCCTTCTTGAACAGTTCCTTGTTGTAGACGAGGGCGAGGGTGTCCGTGGTGAAGGGGACACCGTAGGTCTTGCCGTCGTACTTCGCCTGCTCGATCAGGCTGGGCTGGAACTTGTCCTGCTCGGCGAGGGCCTCGGTGCCGTCCAGCGGCAGGAAGAAGCCCTTCTTGGCGAAGGCCGGGGTCCAGCCGACCTCGGAGCGCAGCAGGTCGGGGGCGCCCTTGGAACCGGCGGCGGTGTCGAACTTGTTCTGCGCCTGGCCGAAGGGCACGTTGACGTAGTTGACCTTGATGTCCTTGTTGGCGGCCTCGAACTCCTTGACCAGGGCCTGGTACGTCGGCGCCTCGTTGGTGGCGTTGGAGGTGTCCCACCAGGTGATGGTGACCGGGCCGTCGGCCTCGCCGCCGCTGTCGCTCCCGCCGCACGCCGTCGCCGCCAGGGCGAGGGACGCCACCAGCGCGGTGGCCGCTATGCCACGCCGCATGAGTTCTCCTTGAGGGTGAAAGCCCGTTTCGTGCTGCCGACTGCGCCGTTGGCCGCCGGGCGTCGGTGAGATTAACCGCGCTGGAAGGCTTGCGAAAGACCTTGCAGCAAAAAGGTGCAAGAGGTGAGGATGGTTATCCCGCCGTGACCTCTCCGAACCATCGCCGGGCCCGTGCCGTACCCTTGCGGAACCGGGATTTCCGGCTGTTCGGCGGGAAGTCGGACAGTTGTGCAAGACTCTGCAAGCACTTGCCATCCGTTGCCGCCGGGGGAGTCATCCGTTGCGGATCGGACGCCGACCACGACTTCGAGGGACCGCGATGACCAAGCAACCCGCAGCGGGCCGTGCGCCGGGCCGCACCAGGCGTCCCGTCGGTGTGCAAGCGGAACCCCGGCCGCTAAAGTCCAGTGCTGTGACCACACGGCTTGCCGACATCGCTGCTCAGGCGGGGGTGAGCGAAGCGACCGTCAGCCGCGTCCTCAACGGGAAGCCGGGCGTCGCCGCCGCCACCCGCCAGTCCGTGCTGGCCGCCCTCGACGTGCTGGGCTACGAACGCCCGGTGCGTCTGCGGCAGCGCAGCGAGGGCCTGGTGGGCCTGATCACCCCGGAGCTGGAGAACCCGATCTTCCCGGCCCTGGCCCAGGTCATCGGCCAGGCGCTGACCCGGCAGGGCTACACGCCGGTGCTGGCCACCCAGACGCCGGGCGGCTCCACCGAGGACGAGCTCACGGAGATGCTCGTGGACCGCGGGGTCGCCGGCATCATCTACGTCTCCGGGCTGCACGCGGACACCACCGCCGACATGCAGCGCTACGACCGGCTGCGCGCGCAGGGCGTGCCGTACGTGCTGGTCGACGGTTTCTCGCCGAAGGTGCAGGCGCCGTTCATCTCCCCCGACGACCGCGCGGCGATGAACCTGGCGGTGACGCATCTGGTGTCCCTGGGTCACACGCGGATCGGTCTGGCCCTGGGGCCCAAGCGGTTCGTGCCCGTGCAGCGCAAGATCGAGGGGTTCGTGCGCACCATGCAGGACCAGTTGGGGCTGGGCGTCGAGACCGTCGAGTCGGAGCTGGTCCAGCACTCCCTCTACACCCTGGAGGGCGGGCAGGCCGCGGCCACGGCGCTGATCGAGCGGAACTGCACGGCCGTGGTGTGCGCCAGCGACATGATGGCGCTGGGCGCGATCAGGGCGGCGCGCCAGCGCGGCCTGGAGGTTCCGACGGACGTCTCCGTGGTCGGCTTCGACGACTCTCCGCTGATCGCCTTCACCGACCCGCCGCTGACCACGATCCGCAAGCCGGTCCCGGCGATGGGCCAGGCGGCGGTCCGCACGCTGCTGGAGGAGATCGGCGGGACTCCGGCCCCCCACAGCGAGTTCGTGTTCATGCCGGAACTGGTGGTGCGCGGTTCGACCGCTTCGGCACCCGGGGACCGCGCTCGCCCCTGAGGTTCGCGGCTGGATTTCGCCGTAGGACATGCGGCCCGCACCCGGGCGGAGGATGATCGGGGGGACAGGGCTTTTCTGGCAGACTTTGTGCCTATGGGTGACACGACCGTGACGACGCTGGACGGCCGGGAAGCGGCCGTTCCGCACCCCGTTGCGGCCGAGCCGGGCCAGGGTCTCCTCCCCCGGCTGCGCACCCCCCGCCGGCCCCGGTTCTGGTTCGAGATCCTGCTGATCGCGGTGAGTTACTGGACGTACTCGCTCGTCCGCAACGCCGTGCCCGAGCAGAAGGCCGAGGCGCTGCGCAACGCCGACTGGATCTGGCAGGCCGAGCAGCAGCTGGGGATCGCCGTCGAGGAGTCGGTCAACCGTGCCGTGAACTCGGCGACTTGGCTGATCATCGGCATGAACTACTACTACGCGACGCTGCACTTCGTGGTGACGCTGAGTGTGCTCGTGTGGCTGTACCGTCGCCATCCCGGCCGGTACGCGGCGACCCGCCTGGTGCTGTTCGCGACGACCGCCGTCGCCCTGGTCGGTTACTACCTGTATCCGCTGGCGCCCCCACGGCTGATGAACGGCGGCGGTTTCATCGACACCGTCATGGTCCACCAGACCTGGGGATCGATGGCGTCCGGCGACCTGAAACACATGTCGAACCAGTACGCCGCGATGCCCTCGATGCACATCGGCTGGTCCGTGTGGTGCGGCCTGACGATCTTCGCCCTGGCGACGATCCCCTGGGTGCGGGTACTGGGCCTGCTGTACCCGGCTCTGACACTGGTGGTCATCGTCGCCACGGCGAATCACTTCTGGCTGGATGCGGTCGGTGGCGTGCTGTGTCTGGCCTTCGGGTTCGCGGTGGCCGGGGCGTGGTACGGCAGGCAGCCGTACGCGCTGCCGCAGGTGGTACCCGCGAGACTGTGACGCGGGCGGCAAGGCCCGTGCCTCACCCTCCTCTGGCTCACTTCCCCCGATACACCACGTACCCCCCGGTCACCGTCAGTCGCACCGGTGCCTCGGCCACCTCGTCCGCCGGAGCGGCCACCGGGTCCAGTCCCAGTGCCGTCAGGTCGGCCCGGAACCCGGGAGCGATGCGCCCTGCTGCGTCGGACTCCCCCGCCGCCAGCGCCGCATGGCTGGCGCAGCCCTCCAGCGCCTCCAGACCGGTCAGCCCGGCCCCGGCCGACGCCGCGCCCTTCGGCGCCCGGGCCGTGGCGAGCACGGCGCGGGCGTCGTAGTGCGCGATCGGCCAGTCCGAGCCGAGGGCCACCACCGCGCCCGCGTCCCGCAGGTCCCGCAGTCGCCAGGCGCGGGCGGCCCGCCCGGCGCCCAGCCGCCGGGACCACTCGTCGATGCCGTCGGCCCGGGTGTACGCGGTGTGCGGCGGCTGCATGGACGCCGCCACTCCGAGCCGCGCGAACCGCGGCAGCAGCTCGTCCGGCACGGTCTCGATGTGCTCGATGCGGTGCGCCCCGCGCCCGCCCGGCCCGATCCCCTCGACCACGTCCAGGACGTGCCGTACCGCCGCGTCCCCGATGGCGTGCGTGGCCGTGCGCACCCCGGCCGCGTGCAGGTGCCGTACGGCGTCGGCGTACGCGTCCGGGTCGGGCCAGAACGCGTCCGTGCCCTGGCCGTGGCAGTTGGCGTGCTCCAGCCAGGCCGTGCCGCCCTTGACGGTGCCGTCCATGAAGAACTTGACCCCGCCGGTCCGCCAGTGCCGGCCGCCCTCGCCCTGTACGGCGACCAGCTCCTCCAGGGCGGCCCAGTCCGCGCCCGGCATGCACCAGGGCGCGAACCGCAGCCGCAGCGGCAGCACCGTCTCCCCGGCCATCGACTCGATCAGCTCCCGGTCACCGGCGTCCATCACGTGCGCCCCGGTCAGACCGGTCGCGGCCATGGCGGACAGCAGCTCCACCAGGCGTGCCCGGCGTGCGGCGTACGGCGGCCGGGGCACGACCTCGGCCACCAGGCCCATCGCCGCGTGCTCGACGAGATGCCGCAGCTGGAGCAGAAACAGGCCGATCATTCCCGGGGTGTTGACCCACAGCAGCAGCTGCCCGTACGGGTCGGCGCCGGCCGCCGCGAAGCCCAGGACGACGACCGCGCCGAGGACCGTCTGGGCGAGGCCGACGACGTACGGGGAGCCGTGCCGCGGGTGGGTGCGGCCCAGTGCCTTCGGCAGCACGCCCTCCTCGGCGAGGGCGAGGGCGTACCGGTTGATGGCGTTGTGGAAGGCGAGCAGCGAGGCGAGGACGCTGGTGACGATGAATACGTGCATCAGGTCGGCCGCCCAGCCGCCCACGTAGGTGGTGATGGCGGTGAAGAACAGCTCGCCGGGGTTCTTGCCGGCGGCCCCGGCGTTGCCGAAGGCCTGGATGACGGTCCAGACGATGAACGCGTAGAACGGGCCCGGGAATCCGACGGCCACGTACGTCGCGCGCGGCACGGTGCGCTGCGGGTCGCGGGCCTCGCGGCGGTAGATGACGGTCGACTCGAAACCGGTGAACGCGGCGAAGGCGAAGGCGAGGACGGCACCCTTTGCGGGCACCCCCTAGCGCTCGGCCACCCCGTAGAACAGCTCGTCCACCACACCCCGGGCCCGGCGTGCCGTCCGCCGGTACGCGTCGAGCATGTCGCCGGCATGGCCGGGGCCGTAGCCCAGGTAGCGTCCCACGGCGGCGAGTTCACGGGGCTCCGTGGGGAACGTGTCGCCGGCCCGGCCGCGTACCAGCATCACCGCGTTGCGGACGCGCGTCGCGAGGACCCAGGCCTCGTCCAGGATGGCCGCGTCCTCGTCGGTGATGAGGCCGGCCGTACGGGCGGCGGCCAGGGCCTCGCGCGTCCGGGTCGTGCGCAGGCCCGGCTCGGCCGCGCCGTGCCGCAGTTGCAGCAGCTGCACCGTCCACTCCACGTCGGACAGACCGCCCGGGCCCAGCTTGGCGTGCAGCTTGGGGTCGGCGCCCCGCGGCAGCCGCTCGGACTCCATCCGGGCCTTCAGCCGCCGGATCTCGCGCACGGCCTCGTCGGCGAGTCCGCCGGCCGGGTAGCGCAGCGGGTCGATCAGCTCGATGAAGCGGCGGCCCAGGTCCTCGTCGCCAGCGACGGGTTCGGCCCGCAGCAGCGCGTGCGACTCCCAGGTCAGGGACCACCGGCGGTAGTACGCAGCGTACGAGGTGAGGGTCCGCACGAGCGGGCCCGACTTGCCCTCCGGGCGCAGGTCGGCGTCGATGAGCAGGGGCGGGTCGGCGCTGGGGATCTGGAGCAGCCGGCGCATCTCGGAGACGACCTTGCTGGCGGCCTGGGAGGCCTCCCGCTCGTCGACGCCGTCGCGCGGCTCGTGCACGAACAGCACGTCCGCGTCGGAGCCGTAGCCCAGCTCATGGCCGCCGAACCGGCCCATGCCGATGATCGCGAAGCGAGTGGGCAGGTCGTCGCCCCAGCCGTCCCGGACGACCGCGCGGAGCGTGCCGGCGAGGGTCGCGGCGGTCAGGTCCGAGACCGCTCCCCCGACCCGGTCGACCAGGGCGCCCGGGTCGGCCTCGGCGGGCTGCTCCTCGGTGCCGTAGGAGCCGACGATGTCGGCGGCGGCCGTACGGAACAGTTCGCGGCGGCGGACGCCCCGGGCCGCCGTGACCGCCTGGGCGGCGCCGTCGGCCCGGTTCACCGCGGCGAGTATCTCCTGCTCCAGATGGGCCCGGGAGCGCGGCTCCAGGCCGCCGCCGTCCCCGTCGCCGAGCAGCGCCACCGCCTCCGGGGCGCGCATCAGCAGGTCGGGCGCGAGCCGGCCGGCCGACAGCACGCGGGCGAGGTTCTGCGCGGCGGCGCCCTCGTCCCGCAGCAGCCGCAGGTACCAGGGCGTCTTGCCGAGCGCGTCCGACACCTTGCGGAAGTTGAGCAGACCCGCGTCCGGGTCGGCCGAGTCGGCGAACCAGCCCAGCAGGACGGGCAGCAGGGTGCGCTGGATGGCGGCCTTGCGGGTGACGCCGGAAGCCAGTGCCTCCAGGTGGCGCAGGGCGGAGGCCGGGTCGGCGTACCCGAGGGCGACCATCCGCTCCCGGGCCGCCTCGGCGCTCAACCGGGCCTCGCCGGTGGCGAGTTGGGCGACCGCGTCGAGCAGCGGCCGGTAGAACAGCTTCTCGTGCAGACGGCGTACGACGGTGGCGTGCCGCTTCCACTCGCGCAGCAGCTCGGCGACCGGGTCGGTGCGCAGGCCGAGGGAGCGGCCGATGCGGCGCAGCTCGGCCTCGTCCTCGGGCACGAGGTGGGTGCGCCGCAGCCGGAACAGCTGGATCCGGTGTTCCATGGAACGCAGGAAGCGGTAGGCCTCGTCGAGCTGGGCGGCGTCGGCCCGGCCGACGTACCCGCCGGCGGCGAGGGCCTTCAGCGCGTCGAGGGTGGTGCCGCTGCGCAGCGAGGTGTCGGTCCGGCCGTGCACCAGCTGGAGCAGCTGCACGGCGAACTCGACGTCCCTGAGTCCGCCCGGGCCCAGCTTCAGCTGGCGGTCGACCTCGGCGACGGGGATGTTCTCCACGACCCGGCGGCGCATCTTCTGCACGTCGGGGACGAAGTTCTCGCGCTCGGCGGCCTTCCACACCAGCGGCTGGACGGCGGCGACGTACTCCTCGCCGAGGTCGAGGTCGCCGGCCACCGGGCGGGCCTTGAGCAGCGCCTGGAACTCCCAGGTCTTGGCCCAGCGCTGGTAGTAGGCGAGGTGGCTGGACAGGGTCCGCACGAGCGGACCGTTCCTGCCCTCGGGCCGGAGGTTGGCGTCGACGGGCCAGATCGACCCCTCGACCGTCGTCTCCGAGCAGATCCGCATCATGTGCGAGGCGAGCCGGGTCGCGGCCCGGATGGCCTTGGTCTCGTCGGCCCCCTCGACGGCCTCCCCGACGAAGATGACGTCCACGTCGGAGACGTAGTTCAGCTCGCGGCCGCCGCACTTGCCCATCGCGATGACCGCGAGCCGGCACAGGGCGTCGTCCTCGGGCGCGGCGGCTGAGGCGAGGCCGAGGGCGGCGCGCAGGGTGGCGGTGGCCAGGTCGGCGAGCTCGGCGGCGGACTCGGCGACACCGGTGGTGCCGCACACGTCCCGGGCGGCGATGGACAGCAGGCAGCGCCGGTAGGCGACGCGCAGGGAGACGGGGTCGGTGGCCTGGGCGAGACCGGCCTCGAACTCCTCCACCCCGGGGTGCAGGTCGTGCGCCTCGTACATGACGAGTGCCCGCCAGTCGTCCGGGTACCGGGTGAGGTGGTCGGCGAGGGCGGTGGAGGCGCCGAGCACACCGAGCAGGCGGTCGCGCAGCGGCTTGGACGAGATCAGGGTGTCGAGCAGCTCCCGGCGGGCGCCGAGCTCCGGCCGGGCCTCCAGCAGCCGGCCCAGTCCGAGCAGCGCGAGATCGGGGTCGGCGGTCGCGCCGAGCGCGTCCAGCAGCACCGGGTCGTCGCGCAGGGGCGCGAGTTCGGCGCTGTCCAGGAGCCGCTCGGCGGCGGAGGCGTCGGTGAAACCGTGCCGCAGCAGCCGCGTGAAGGTACTGCTCCTGCGCCCCGGCACCGCCGTCATCCCGGGCCTCCCTCGGACTTGCCTGGACTTGCATCGGATCAAGGTCGTACGGATTTGAGCGTCTCTGATCAGCTTAGTGATCCCATGCCAGACGTAGCGTCTGGCATGGTTTGCGCCCACTGTAGAGGGGTGGCCTGGGCGTGCAGGTGGAAGCCCGCGCCCAGTGCTGCTCCTCGTGGCCGGTGTCGGCGGGTGGTGGGTGTGCTGATCGTCGCTGTGTGAGCACGGCGGCCGACACGGCCTCGCCGGTCTTTTCCACCACGCCCGTACGCAGCACTCCACGGGCGCAGGCGGTCCGGGCCGTTTCGCCCTCGCCGAGCGGCAGCTTCCGGCTCACCGGCACTCCCCCTCTCCCGCCCGTGGTGCTGTCATCCGATCAACGACGCTCCTGCGAAAAGGTCACACATTCGATCCGCGTACGCAGATGCGATACCGAGACCGGTACCGGATACATGGCACGACACCGACGGACGATGCATCACTACGGATGCCAAAGGAAACACGTGAGCCTGACCGCACAGCCGGGGGAAGCTCCGATGAGTTCGGTGGGCGGACGGGGTCTGCCCTTGTGAAGCCACAGGCCGGGAGGACGCTCATGACCACCATGCACCCCGAAACTCGCTTGGACCGGCGCTACAGCGACGAGACGGCCACCGCGACCGACTGGCAGGAGGCCGAGGCGCGGCTCGCGGCGGCACTGTTGTGGATCACGACGGTGCGACCCGACGGCCGCCCGCACGTCACCCCGCTGCCGGCGGTCTGGTCGGACGGCGCCCTGCACTTCTGCACGGGCCCGGAAGAACGCAAGGCGAGGAACCTCGCGGAGAACCCGCACGTCGTGCTGACCACCGGCACGAACACCTGGAACAAGGGATACGACCTGGTGGTCGAGGGTGAGGCGACACGCGTGACCGACGACGGGCGCCTACGCGAACTGGCCGCCGCGTGGGAGGCGAAGTACGGCAGTTTCTGGCACTTCGAGGTACGGGAGGGCTATTTCCACCACGGCGCGGGACACGCTGCCGTCTACGCGGTGGCGCCGCGCACCGTTTTCGGATTCGGTAAGGGGGAGCCGTTCAGCCAGACGAGGTGGCGGTTCACCTGATGCCCGACGAAGGAGTCATGCCATGGACTTCACGCTCGAAGTCGTCCCGCTGCCCGTGACCGACATCGACCGTGCCCGGGACTTCTACCGGGACAAGGTCGGCTTCCACGTGGACATCGACCAGGAGGTCATGCCCGGGATGCGGATCGTCCAGCTGACCCCTCCGGGCTCCGGCTGCTCGATCGCCCTCGGCGACTCGATCTGGCAGATGACACCCGGCCCCGCTCCGGCGCCCGGCTCCTACCAGGGTCTGCAACTGTGCGTCGCCGACATCAAGGCGGCCCACGCCGAACTCGTCGAACGCGGCCTCGACGTCTCGGAGCCGGTCCAGTACGCCCCCGACGACGGCGCCACGTTCATGCACTTCCGGGACCCGGACGGCAACGGCTGGGCGATCCAGGAGTACCGCCGCCGGGCGACGGAGCCGCTGCACCAGTTGCTGGCGGACCTGAAGCGGCAGCAGGGCTGACCGCTGCGGTCGTGATGCGCGAGACCGCTCAGCCGCCCCGGCGGGAGTTGAGCCGCGCGGCCTGTCGGGTCAGATGGGCGCGTTCGGCGAGGTTGGGTGCCTTCTGGGCGGCCTCGGCGTACAGGCGGGCCGCCGTCGTCAGGTCGCCGTCGCGCTCGTGGAGGTAGGCGGCCACCGCGGTGTGGCGGGGCAGTGAGGCGTCCAGCGCCGCGAGCGCCGCCAGGCCGGCGCGCGGTCCGTCGGCCTCGCCGACGGCGACCGCGCGGTTGAGCCGGACGACCGGGCTGTCGGTCAGGCCCGCGAGCTCGTCGTACCACTCGACGATCTGCACCCAGTCGGTCTCCTCGGCCGTGGGCGCGTCGGCGTGCAGGGCGGCGATGGCGGCCTGGGCCTGGAACTCGCCCAGCCGGTCGCGGGCGAGGGCCGCCTGCAGGATCTCGACGCCCTCGGCGATCAGCTTCGTGTCCCACCGGCCGCGGTCCTGCTCGGCGAGCGGCACCAGGCCGCCGTCGGGCGCGGTCCGGGCGGCGCGCCGGGCGTGGTGGAGCAGCATGAGGGCGAGCAGCCCCGCCACCTCGGGGTGGTCGATCGCGGTCGCGAGCTGCCGGGTGAGCCGGATGGCCTCGGCGGCGAGGTCGACGTCCCCGGAGTAGCCCTCGTTGAAGACCAGGTAGAGGACGCGCAGCACGGTGGCCACGTCGCCGGGCTGGTCGAACCGTACGCCGGAGACGGTGCGCTTGGCCCGGCTGATCCGCTGCGCCATGGTCGCCTCGGGCACCAGGTAGGCCTGGGCGATCTGGCGGGTGGTGAGCCCGCCGACGGCGCGCAGCGTGAGCGCGACCGCGGACGACGGTGTCAGCGACGGGTGGGCGCACAGGAAGTAGAGCTGGAGCGTGTCGTCCACCGCGGACGCGGGGCCGGGCGCCGGCTCGTCCTCGACGAGGTCCTGACGCCGGCGGCGGGCGGCGTCCGAGCGGGCGGCGTCGAGGAACTTGCGCCAGGCCACGGTGACCAGCCAGCCCTTCGCATCCCGTGGAGGGTCGGCCGGCCAGACGCGGATCGCCTCGACCAGCGCGTCCTGCACGGCGTCCTCGGCCGCCGCGAAGTCTGCTCCGCGGCGGACGAGGACGGCGAGCACGCTCGGTGTGAGGCTGCGCAGCAGGGCCTCGTTCATCGATGAGGTCACTCCGTGATGGTGGGCGACTCGCCGTAGAACGGGCGCAGCTCGAGCCACTCGTGGATCGGCTTCCCACCCGCTCCGGGAGCGGCCGACAGCTCCCCGGCCAGTTCGACGGCGCGCTCGTAGCTGTCGACGTCGATCACCATCCAGCCGGCGATGAGGTCCTTGGTCTCGGCGAACGGGCTGTCGGTGACCGGCGGGCGCCCCTCACCGTCGTACCGGACCCAGGTTCCCTCGGGGGCGAGCGCCTGACCGTCGACGAACTCGCCGGTCTTCTCCAGCCGGGCCGCGAAGTCGTTCATGTACTTCACGTGCGCCGAGATCTCCTCCGGCGTCCACTGATCCATGGGGACGTCGTTCACCGCGGCCGGGGCGCCACGGTAGTGCTTCAGCAGCAGGTACTTGGCCATCGTGGCTCTCCTCTGGGCTCGTGCGACCCATTGTGGTCGCCTTCACCCCGGGGACGGAGCCGGACGCGGGTTCTCGACATCGCTGCCGGATTTCTTTCCGGTGATGTTCTCGACGTGCCCCGTGAGGTGCCGGACCGGATCACCACCGGAGGCTCACGGGTGCCGGCCGGGCACCCGTGAGGCGGACGATCCCGCCGCGACCTGCCCCTACAGCGCCGGAAGATTCTTCCGCAGCTCGAACGCCGTGACCTCCGAGCGGTACTCCTCCCACTCCTGCCGCTTGTTGCGCAGGAAGAAGTCGAAGACGTGCTCGCCGAGCGTCTCGGCGACCAGGTCGCTGCGTTCCATCAGGGTCAGGGCCTCGCCCAGGTTCTGGGGGAGCGGCTCGATGCCCATCGCGCGGCGCTCGGCGTCGGAGAGGGCCCAGACGTCGTCCTCGGCGCCCGGCGGGAGCTCGTAGCCCTCCTCGATGCCCTTCAGGCCGGCGGCGAGAAGGACGGCGTAGGACAGGTACGGGTTCGCGCCGGAGTCCAGGGAGCGGACCTCGACCCGGGCCGAGCCCGTCTTGCCGGGCTTGTACATGGGGACGCGGACCAGCGCGGAGCGGTTGTTGTGGCCCCAGCAGATGTACGAGGGGGCCTCGCCGCCCGCGCCCGCCGTGCGCTCCGCGCCGCCCCAGATGCGCTTGTAGGAGTTGACCCACTGGTTGGTGACCGCGGAGGTCTCCGCCGCGTGCCGCAGCAGGCCGGCGATGAAGGAGCGGCCCACCTTCGAGAGCTGGTACTCCGAGCCCGACTCGTAGAAGGCGTTGCGGTCGCCCTCGAAGAGGGACAGGTGCGTGTGCATGCCGCTGCCGGGGTGCTCGGAGAACGGCTTCGGCATGAACGTCGCCTGCACGCCCTGCTCCAGCGCCACCTGCTTCATGACCAGGCGGAACGTCATGACGTTGTCGGCCGTGGAGAGCGCGTCGGCGTAGCGCAGGTCGATCTCCTGCTGGCCCGGCGCGCCCTCGTGGTGGGAGAACTCGACGGAGATGCCCATCGACTCCAGCATGGTGATCGCCTGGCGGCGGAAGTCCATGCCGACGTTGGTCGGGGTGTGGTCGAAGTAGCCGGAGTTGTCGGCGGGCGTCGGACGGCTGCCGTCCAGCGGCCGGTCCTTCAGCAGGAAGAACTCGATCTCCGGGTGCGTGTAGAACGTGAAGCCCAGGTCGGAGGTGCGGGCCAGGGCGCGCTTGAGCACGTAGCGCGGGTCGGCGAAGGACGGCGAGCCGTCCGGCATGAGGATGTCGCAGAACATCCGGGCCGTGCCCGGGGCCTCCGCGCGCCAGGGCAGGATCTGGAAGGTCGACGGATCCGGCTTGGCGATCATGTCGGACTCGTAGACCCGGGCGAAGCCCTCGATGGCGGAGCCGTCGAAGCCGATGCCCTCGTCAAAGGCCTGTTCGAGTTCGGCCGGGGCCACGGCGACGGACTTGAGGAAGCCCAGCACGTCCGTGAACCACAGGCGTACGAACCGGATGTCGCGCTCCTCCAACGTCCGGAGCACGAACTCCTGCTGCTTGTCCATCTTCCGCTTCCCCATCCTTGCTGGTCAGGCCGCCTGTCTTCCGTACCACGGGAGGCGGTCGGGCACCTGAGCATCCCACCACACCAGCATTTCGTACGCGTTGCGCACCATGATCGCCCGGCCGGCCCGGGACCGAACGTCTCACGTACGGCGGGTGAACTGCTCTTCCGCCCATAGTGCCTGCTCGCACCGACATCCGTAACGGCCGGTTCGATGCGGTGCCCCGTCCATTGAATTTGCATCTCAGATGCAACTTTAAATACCGTGCGCGGCAGTCGAGTCCTGAGGAGTCCCGATGCTGTCCGAGCAGTCCGCCGTCACCGTCCGCGCCACCCTCCCCGCCGTCGGCGCGGCCCTCGGCACGATCACCGAGCGCTTCTACGCCGGGCTGTTCGCGGCCCACCCCGAGCTGCTGAACGACCTGTTCAACCGGGGCAACCAGGCCGCCGGCACCCAGCGGCAGGCGCTCGCCGGTTCCGTCGCCGCCTTCGCGACGCACCTGCTGGACCACCCCGAGCAGCGGCCGGACGCCATGCTGCACCGCATCGCCCACAAGCACGCCTCCCTCGGCGTCACGCCCGAGCAGTACGACATCGTCCACGAGCACCTGTTCGCCGCCGTCGCCGACGTGCTCGGCGACGCGGTCACCCCCGAGGTCGCAGCCGCCTGGGACGAGGTCTACTGGCTGATGGCGAACGCCCTCATCGCCGTCGAGAAGCGGCTCCGCCAGGAGCGGGGCGGGCACGCCTGGCGGGCCTGGGAGGTCGTCGAGCGCGTCGCCGAGACCGACGACGTCGCCACGTTCCGGCTGCGGCCCGCCGACGGCGGTCCGGTGCGGGACTTCCTCGCGGGCCAGTACGTCTGCGTCCGCGTCGCCCTCCCGGACGGCGCCCGGCAGATACGGCAGTACAGCCTCTCCGGGGCGCCCGGCCCGAACCTCAGGCAGATCAGCGTGAAGCGCGTGCACGGCGGCGGCACCCCCGACGGCGAGGTCTCGAACCACCTCCACGCGCGCGTGGCGGCGGGTGACGTCCTGGAGCTGTCCGAGCCCTACGGCGACCTCGTCCTGGACGCCGGCCCCGACACCCCGCTGCTGCTGGCCTCGGCGGGCATCGGTGTGACGCCGATCGCCGCGATGCTGGCCCACCTCGCCGAGTCCGGGCACCGCGCCCCGGTCACCGTCGTACACGGCGACCGCTCTCCCGCCACCCACGCCCTGCGCGCCGACCACGAGGCCTACGCCGCCAAACTGCCCGGCATGGCCGTCCACCTCTGGTACGAGCGGGACGCCCCGGCGGGCACCCGCTCCGGTCTGGTCGACCTCGCCGACGTCCCGGTCGCGCGGGGCACGCGCGCGTACCTGTGCGGTCCGCTGCCCTTCATGCGGGCGGTACGGGCCCAGCTGATCGGCAAGGGCGTGGCACCGGCCGACATCCACTACGAGGTGTTCGGGCCGGACCTGTGGCTGGCGGGGCAGGTGTAGCGGGAATCCGTCAGGCGGGCCCTGCGGGCCCCAGCGAGATCCCCAGCAGCAGCGCCCCGGTCGGCTCCGCCACGATGTCCGCCACCGTGATCGGGTCCAGTGAGGCGAAGAACACCTCCTGGGCCCGGCGCAGGGCGCCGCGCAGGCGGCAGGCGGAGTTCAGGGGGCAGGGGGTGGGGCCCTCGCAGTCGACGACGTCGCCGTCGCCCTCGAAGGCGCGCACCACGGCGCCCACCGACGCCGTGCGGCCCCGCTCGGTGAGCGTGAGGCCGCCGCCGCGGCCGCGGCGGGCGGCCAGCAGGCCCATGTGCTGGAGCTCGGCGACGACCTTCGCCAGGTGGGTGTACGGCACGTGCATGCCGGCGGCGACGTCCCGCGTCGTCGGACTCGACTCGCCGGCGACGGCGAGCCGCATCAGGACCCGCAGGGCCAGGTCGGTGGAGCGCAGCAGCCGCATGCCCGCAGCGTAGGTAATCGGTATCTCAGGTTCAAATAATCCGGATCCCGGGTTCGAACAGTCCGGATCCCGGGGTTCGAACAGTCCGGGGAAGCTGTCGGGCACCTGTCGGTGCCGTATCGATTCAGCCCATTCCCGCGGCCGCTCTACGAGGGGCCCGGTCTCCCCCATTACGATCAGCTCACCCGACCGTCCCACTTTCCCCACGAAGGACACCCCATGGGCTCCGCCAAGAAGAGCAACACGGACCGCAAGGCGCGGATAGAGGAGATGCGGCGCGCCGAGCAGGCCCGTGAGCGCCGCAACCGGATCCTCACCATCACGGCCAGTGTCGTGATCGTCTGCGGTCTCGTCGCCGGCGGTGTCGTGCTCGTGCGGTCCCAGTCCGACGGCGGCAGCGACACCGCGGCGAGCGACTCCTCGGCCAAGGGGAAGTTCCTCACGGGCAAGGACGGCGTGAAGACCTGGGAAGGCGAGCTGGCCCGCAACCACGTCAACAAGGCGGTGAAGTACGCCTCCGTGCCGCCGGTCGGCGGTGACCACAACCTGGCCTGGATGAACTGCAACGGCGACGTCTACACCAAGGAGATCAACAACACCAACGCCGTGCACTCGCTGGAGCACGGCGCGGTGTGGGTGACGCACAACGCCGACGCGAAGAAGGCCGACATCGACGCGCTCGCGGCGAAGGTGAAGAAGACGCCGTACACGCTGATGAGCCCGCTGGACGACCAGAAGGACCCGATCATGCTCTCGGCGTGGGGTCACCAGCGCACGGTGACGGGCGCGAGCGACCCGAACGTCGACAAGTTCTTCGAGAAGTTCGTCCAGGGCAAGCAGACGCCCGAGCCGGGCGCCGCCTGCACGAACGGCCTGTCGCAGTGAGGCAGGCCGGTCTGATCGCGGGGGCCGCGGCGACGGCGCTCGTCGCGGCCGGCGCGATCACCTACGCCGTCGCCGGGGACGACGGCAGCGGCCGGACCCCGTCCGCCGAGTCCGCGGACGCCGGGTTCGCCCGGGACATGGCGGTGCACCACCAGCAGGCCGTGGAGATGTCGTACATCGTGCGCGACCGCACCAAGGACGAGGAGGTGCGGCGCCTCGCGTACGACATCGCGCAGACGCAGGCCAACCAGCGTGGCATGATGATCGGCTGGCTCGACCTGTGGGGACTGCCCAAGGTGTCCTCGGAGCCGCCGATGACATGGATGGACATGGGCGACATGGCCTCCGGCAAGGACGGCGCGCTGATGCCGGGCATGGCGACCAACACGGAGCTGAAGAAGCTCGGCGAGCTCAGCGGCAAGCAGGCTGAGATCTTCTACCTCCAGCTGATGACGGACCACCACCGGGGCGGCGTCCACATGGCCCAGGGCTGTGTCGACAAGTGCACGGTGGGCGTGGAGAAGCGGCTCGCGCAGGGCATGGTGGACGCGCAGCGGTCGGAGATCGGCCTGATGGCGGACATGCTGAAGGAGCGGGGCGCCGCGCCGCGCTCGTAGGGCGTAAGCCCCAAATCGCCCTACCTTGCGGCTCCTTGGGCTCTTCTTGGCCTCCGTAGAGCGCTTCTTGGGGTGCGCATTCCCCCGGCATGAACGGTTCGTCGCGAGAGTGGCGACCGTCGAGTGATCCACTCGCGTCGAACCGCACAGGGGGCTCCATGAGATCCAACCGCGCCAAGGTGCGCGCCGGGCTGAGCATGGCGGCGACACTGCCGATGCTCGCCGGCGCGCTGGCGCTCGGCATACCCGCGGCGCACGCCGCCGACCACCCGCTGCGCGACCTGCTCGCCGGGACCAAGCCCGCGTGGGCCACGGCCAGGGCCGACAAGGGCGCCGCCTCCGACGGCGCCGGGGTGTCGGCCCGGGTCTATCTCCGGGGTCGCGACGCGGCCGGCCTCGCCGCGTACGCCCAGGCCGTCTCCGACCCGAAGTCGGCCTCGTACGGCAAGTACCTGACCGCAAAGCAGGCGCAGGCCCGCTTCGGCGCGACCAAGGCCCAGGTGGCGGCCGTGAAGTCCTGGCTGACGGCGGCCGGCCTGAAGGTCACCGGCGTCACGGCGCACTACGTCTCCGTCACCGGTGACGTGGCCGCCGCGGAGAAGGCGTTCGGCGCCCGGCTGCACGACTTCGCCAAGGGCTCGAAGACCTACCGCGCCCCGGCGAACACCGCCTCCGTGCCGGCGAGCCTGGCCGGCGCCGTGCTGACCGTCACCGGCCTGGACAACGCCCCGCACATGGTCACGCACGACGACCAACTGCCCCCGCCGGACACCGTGTTCCGCAATGCCGGGCCGTTCTCCTCGTACTACGGCTCGAACACCGCGAGCACGCTGCCGGACGCGTACGGCACGAAGATCCCGTACGTGGTCAAGGGCTACACCGGCAAGCAACTGCGGGCCGCCTACGGCGCGGGCACCCGCACCGGCAAGGGCGTCCGGGTCGCCATCACGGACGCGTACGCCTCGCCGACGATCGCCTACGACGCGGCCACCTACGCCGGCAAGCACGGCGACGCGGCCTGGAAGACCGGCCAGCTGCACCAGGTGCTGCCCAAGCAGTACACGGACACCAAGGCCTGCTCGGCCTCCGGCTGGTACGGCGAGGAGACCCTGGACGTCGAGGCCGTGCACGCGGTCGCGCCAGCCTCGGACGTCACCTACGTGGGCGCCACCTCCTGCAACGACGGAGACCTGCTCGACGCGCTCGCCAAGGTCGTCGACCACCACCTGGCCGACATCGTCTCCAACTCCTGGGGCGAGGTCGAGGCAGCGCAGACGCCCGACCTCGCGGCCGCCTACGACCAGGTCTTCCAGCTGGGCGCGGTCGAGGGCATCGGCTTCTACTTCTCCTCGGGCGACGACGGCGACGAGGTCGCCAACTCCGGGACGAAGCAGGTCGACTCCCCGGCCAACTCGGCGTGGGTGACCGCCGTCGGCGGCACCTCGCTCGCCGTCGGCAAGGACGACACGTACCTGTGGGAGACCGGCTGGGGCACCGACAAGGCGAACCTGTCGGCCGACGGCAAGAGCTGGACGGACTTCCCCGGCGCCTTCACCTCCGGCGCGGGCGGCGGCACCAGCAGGACGGTGGCGGAGCCCTCGTACCAGAAGGGCGTCGTGCCGGGCGCGCTGGCGAAGGCCAACAGCGCGGACGGCAACCGCGTCGTGCCGGACATCGCGGCGATCGCCGACCCGAACACCGGCTTCCTGGTCGGCCAGACGCAGACCCTGCCCGACGGCAGGACGCAGGCGTACGGCGAGTACCGCATCGGCGGCACCTCGCTCGCCGCGCCGACCATCGCAGCCATCCAGGCCCTGGCCCAGGAGGCCCGCGGCGGCACGCCGATCGGCTTCGCCAACCCGGCGATCTACGCGAAGGCCGGCTCGAAGGCCTACCACGACGTCACCGACGACCCGACGGGCTCCGGCCTGGCCGTGGCCCGCGTCGACTTCGTGAACGGCTACGACGCCACGGGCGGCCTGGCCACGTCCGTGCGCAGCCTGGGCAAGGACAGCTCGCTCACGGCCGTGAAGGGCTACGACGACGTCACCGGCGTGGGCACGCCCGCGAACGGTTACGTCGAGTCGTACCGGCGGCGCTGACTTCCGCCGGGTGACCTCCGCAAGGGGAACGGGGTGGTGTGGGGTGACCCACACCACCCCATTGCGTCGCTCTGACGATTACACTGGGCCCGTGCCTCAACTACGTCTCGCCCTGAACCAGATCGACTCGAGCGTCGGCGACCTCGCCGCGAACACCGAGTCGATCGTCCGCTGGACCCGGCACTCCGCCGAGCAGGGAGCGCACCTCGTGGCGTTCCCGGAGATGGCGCTGACCGGGTACCCCGTCGAGGACCTGGCCCTCAGGCCGTCCTTCGTGGAGGCCTCCCGGGCGGCGCTGCGGAGCCTTGCCGTCCGCCTGGCCGACGAGGGCTTCGGCGAGCTGCCGGTGATCGTCGGCTACCTCGACCGCTGCGCGACCGCCCAGCCGAAGTACGGCCAGCCGGCCGGCGCGCCGCAGAACGCGGGCGCGGTGCTGTACGGCGGCGAGGTGGTCCTGAACTTCGCCAAGCACCACCTGCCGAACTACGGCGTCTTCGACGAGTTCCGCTACTTCGTGCCCGGCGACAGCATGCCGGTCCTGCGCGTCCACGGCGTGGATGTCGCCCTGGCCATCTGCGAGGACCTCTGGCAGGACGGCGGCCGTGTCCCCGCGGCGCGCTCTGCGCGGGCGGGCCTGCTGGTCTCGATCAACGCCTCCCCCTACGAGCGCAACAAGGACGACACGCGCCTGGAGCTGGTCCGCAAGCGGGCCCAGGAGGCCGGCTGCACCACGGCGTACCTGGCCATGATCGGCGGCCAGGACGAGCTGGTGTTCGACGGCGACTCGATCGTCGTGGACAAGGACGGCGGGGTCGTGGCGCGGGCGCCGCAGTTCGCCGAGGGCTGCGTCGTCCTGGACCTGGACCTGCCGGCGGCGTCGGCGGACGCGCCGACGGCCCGCGGCGGAGTCGCCAATGGACAGCGTGTGGACGACGGCCTGCGCATCGACCGGGTGGTGCTGTCGGAGGAGCCCCTGGCACCGTACGAGCCCGAGCTCACCGGTGGCTACGCGGACCGCCTGGACGACGACGAGGAGGTCTACTCGGCACTGGTCGTGGGCCTGCGGGCGTACGTCGCGAAGAACGGCTTCAAGTCGGTCCTGATCGGCCTGTCGGGCGGCATCGACTCCTCGCTGGTCGCGGCGATCGCCTGCGACGCGGTGGGCGCGCAGAACGTCTACGGCGTCTCGATGCCGTCGAAGTACTCCTCGGACCACTCCAAGGACGACGCGGCGGAACTGGCCCGCCGCACCGGCCTGAACTACCGCACGGTCGCCATCGAGCCGATGTTCGACGCGTACATGGGCGCGCTGGGCCTGACGGGCCTGGCGGAGGAGAACCTCCAGTCCCGCCTGCGCGGCACGCTGCTCATGGCCGTCTCCAACCAGGAGGGCCACATCGTCCTGGCCCCCGGCAACAAGTCGGAACTGGCGGTCGGCTACTCCACGCTCTACGGCGACTCGGTCGGGGCGTACGGCCCCATCAAGGACGTCTACAAGACGTCGATCTTCCGCCTGGCCGAGTGGCGCAACCGGGCCGCCCGCGAGCGCGGCCAGACCCCGCCGATCCCCGAGAACTCCATCACCAAGCCCCCGAGCGCCGAGCTGCGCCCCGGCCAGGTCGACACGGACTCGCTCCCCGACTACCCGGTGCTGGACGCGATCCTCGACCTGTACGTCGACCAGGACCGGGGCGCCGACGAGATCGTCGCGGCCGGTTACGACCGGGCGCTGGTCACGAAGACCCTGCGCATGGTCGACACGGCCGAGTACAAGCGACGGCAGTACCCGCCGGGCACGAAGATCTCGGCGAAGGGCTTCGGAAAGGACCGGCGACTGCCGATCACGAACGGGTGGCGGGAGTCGGTCTGACAGTCTTTCGTGACGCCGTGTCGGTCAGGCAGCGCCCCGTCTCCGCGCCCGATAGGCCGCCGCCTTGACCCGGTTGCCGCACTCCTCCATCCCGCACCACGTGCGCCGCGCGCCCCGTGAGCGGTCGAGGTAGACGCGGGTGCAGTCGGGGCGGCCGCACTCCTTGAGAAAGGCGTGGGGGTCGGCGAGTACGGCGATGCCGCTTCGGGCCAGTTGGGAGAGTGCCGCGGGGAGGTCTCCCGACCTGTGCAGTCCCGCGTCGCTGAGCCTGATCGTGCACACCGGCCCGGCGGCCGTGTCGTTGACGACGTCCAGGCTGCCCGGGTCGAAGCGGCGGCCGAGCAGGCGGTCGAGAGCCAGTCGGTAGATCGCCTCCCGCAGCGACAGTGCGGATTCGAAGGCTGTCCTGTCGGCCGTCACCCGGTCCGGAAGCTCCTCGCATGCGGCCACCCACCGCTCGAGGTCCGCGGGCGCGGCCAGGAGGTCCACGGGGTCGGCTCGGCGTGACAGGACGGTGCCGGCGAGGTCGAGCGCCGCGTTGCCGCTCACGAACGTGAAGTCCACGTCACCATCTTGACCGGTGACGGGGCCGGTGACAACATCGTCACCTCCTCAGGTAGTGACGTGGGTGCCACGAAGGCGGGAGGACGCGTGACCGAGATCCGCGACATCGAGGTCGTCGTCTTCGACGTCCTCGGCACACTCGTGGACGAGTCCAGGGGGCTTCGAGCGGCGATTCGCGAAGCCGCACCCGCGTGCGACGCGGCGGCTGCCGACGACTTGCTCACCGTGTGGCAACAGCACTGCGAGCTGGAACAGCGACGCATCCGGCAAGGGTTGCGCGCATACGTCAACACCGAGACCATCGACGCGGAGGCCGCGCGGCGCGTGGCCGGCCGGGCCGGACTCTCCGACCCCGCGACCATCGCCCGGTTGGCCACGGCGGGTCGGCGGCTGCCGCCCTGGCCCGACTCCGTCGCCGGTCTCGAACGGCTCGCGCAGCGGTTTCCCCTGGTCGGGCTCTCCAACGCCGATCGCACGGCGCTGCTGCACCTCAACGCACACGCCGGGCTGCGCTGGCACCAGGCCCTGTCCGCCGAAGCCGTCCAGGCGTACAAGCCGGCGCCGGAGGTCTACCGGCTCGCCGTCGACGCCGCCGGATGTCCACCGGAACGCGTCCTCATGGTGGCCACCCACGCCTGGGACCTTCGCGGGGCGCAGGCGGTCGGCATGCGGACCGCCTATGTCGAGCGGCCGGTCGGGGATCCGCCGACGAGCGCCGATGCCTTCGACTGGCGGTTCGACGAACTCGACGGGCTGGTCAGCTCGCTGACCAGGGGTCAGGTAGCGTCGGGCTGACACCGACAGGGGGTTGGTCATGACGGAGCGTGGGGTTCCGGACCGTGTGGTGGTCGCGGAGCGCATGGCCGCCGAGGCGGGGTTCACGAAGAGCTGCATCCCCGAAGTGGGCCGGCTGCTCAGGCTGGCCGCCGCCGCCAAGCCCGGCGGGGTCGTCGCCGAGAGCGGCACCGGCTCGGGTGTGGGCACCGCCTGGCTGCACAGTGGCCTGGGGGCCGGTGCACGTCTCGTCACCGTGGAGCGGGACGAGGAGCTGGCCCGGCGAGCGGCCGGTGTCTTCGCGGACGACGACCGCGTCAGCGTGCTGACCGGTAACTGGCGGCTGCTCGAGCGGCACGCCCCGTTCGACGTCTTCTTCTGCGACGGCGGCGGCAAGCGGGACGACCCCGAACGGGTCGTCGAGCTGCTGGCACCCGGCGGCCTTCTCGTCCTGGACGACTTCACCCCGTCGGCCGACTGGCCACCCCGGTTCGAAGGCGAGGTGGACGAGCTCCGGCTCTTCTACCTCACCCACCCGAGCCTGGACGCCACCGAGGTCCTCACCACGCCCGCCAGTTCGGCGGTCGTCGCGGCACGCCGCGTCTGAAACCACGAGAGGTTCTGTGCCTCAGGGCACGGTTACGACGATCTTGCCGCGCGCGTGACCGGTGGCGCTCTCCTCATGCGCGGCGGCGATCCCGCAGCGAGAACACCCTGTGCACCGGGACGGTGAGGCGGCCTTCGTCGACGAGGGCGCGCGGCGTACGGCAGTCCTGACCAGCCGGGCTCCCCCACCCCGGTGCGGGAGAACCGTACTCCGTGGGCGGGCGGCGTCGAAGTCGGCGATCGTCACCACGCGGTGCGGGTCTGCGGCGATCACGGTCAGCCCGCGGGCCCGGGCCAGCTGCGCGGTCATCGTGCCGGCGCCGCCCGCCGCACCCTCGATCAGGAGGGTCATGCCCTCGGCGGCCCCGAGGGCGTCCAGCACCCGTGTGGCCGTCTCGACGTTGCCCGCGGCGCCGCCCGCCGCCTCGAAGGACCAGACCCGGGGCTTGTGAGCCCATGCCTCCAGCACCGCGTACCGGGCAGCGGCCCCGCCCAGCCGAGCCAGGGGGACGAGGCCGAACACCGCGTCTCCCAGGGCGGTGCCGGTCACCCCTGCGCCCACCTCGTCGACGACTCCGGCGGCGTCCACGCCGGGGATGTGGGGGGGGACCGCAGGGAGGCCATCTCCTTCAGCATCCCCGAGCGCAGGCACCAGTCGGCGGCACTGACAACCTCCGTATGTCCGGGAGAGGTTGAGGGAGAACCCCCTGGAACGGGCGTTGTCTTCCCCGTGCGCCGAAGTGAGAGACCTGCCTGCCGGGCCCTCTCGGTTGCCGTACGCACAGGGCGACGGTTCGCGGATACCCACCCGCGGACCGCCGCCCGAGTCACAGCGCCGGCGTACCGGCCCCGGTCAGCGGCGCACCGCTTCCGCCTCCTGCGGGACATGGCTCGCCACGACCCGCTCACGCCCGGCGGCCGGCGCACTGCGCCGGTCCACCGCGTAGGCCAGCGACGCAACGCCGAGGCCGAGCACGGCCAGGGCCGCGCCGGCCAGGGCCGGGGAGGTGACCCCGAAGCCCGCGGCCAGGGCGAGGCCGCCGATCCAGGCGCCGCCGGCGTTGGCCAGGTTGAAGGCGGCCTGGTTGGCGGAGGAGGCCAGGGACGGGGCCGACGCGGCCTTGTCCATGACCATCAGCTGGAGCGGGGAGCCGGTGGCGAAGGCCGCCATGCCGAGCAGGATCACGGCGACGGCGGCAGTGAGTTCCGTGCGCATCAGCAGCGGGAACAGCGCCAGCACCGCCACCAGAGCGCCCAGGCCGCCGAACAGGGTGCCCCGCAGGGAGTGGTCGGCCAGACGGCCGCCCAGCAGGTTGCCCGCGGTCGCGCCGACACCGAAGAGGGCCAGCAGCAGGGTGACGCTGGCGTCGGCGTAGCCGGCGGCGTCCGTGAGCATGGGCGTGATGTAGCTGTAGGCCGCGAAGAGGGCGCCGAAGCCCGCGACCGTCGTGCCGAGCGACAGCCAGACCGGGACGGAGCGCAGGGCGGCCAGTTCGCCGCGCAGGCCGCTGGCGGTGGCGTGCTCGTGGTCGTGCGGGATCAGGAACGCGAGCGCGGCGATCGCCGCCAGGCCGATGGCGCTGACGCCGAGGAAGGTCGCCCGCCAGCCGAGCTGCTGGCCCATGAGGGTCGCGACGGGCACACCCACGACGTTCGCGACCGTCAGGCCGAGGAACATCAGGGAGACCGAGCGCGCCTTGCGTTCGGGGGCGACCATGTTCGTCGCGACGACGGCGCCGACGCCGAAGAAGGCGCCGTGCGGCAGACCGCTCAGGAAACGGGCCGCCAACAGCCAGCCGTTGTCGGGGGCGAGGGCCGACAGCGCGTTGCCCGCGACGAACAGCCCCATCAGCCCGATCAGGACGGTGCGGCGGGACATCCGGGCGGTGACCGCGGCCAGCAGCGGGGCGCCGATGACGACGCCCAGCGCGTACGCCGACACCAGATGGCCGGCGCTGGGTATGGAGATGTTCAGGTCGTCCGCGACGTCGGGCAGCAGCCCCATCATCACGAACTCGGTCGTACCGATGCCGAAGGCGCCCACGGCGAGGGCGAGCAGGGCCAGGGGCATGAGGGAGCCTTTCGAGACTTACGGGAGTTCGTACTTCGTGACTTCGTATGTTCAAGTACGGAACAAAGTCTCGCAGGCCGACTATTCCGCGAGGCCTCCGGGAAGTGAAGCCGCGGTTGCCGGCCCTTGCCGAATAGGCGCTGAGCTGCGGTTTTCCTCAACCGCCTGTGGTGACACTCACACGGGCCGCGATGGGCAGATGGTCGCTGCCGGTCTGCGGGAGCGTCCACGAGCTCTCCGGCTTCAGGCCCCTGACCATGATCTGGTCGATGCGCGCCATCGGGAACGACGCCGGCCAGCTGAACCCGAAGCCGTTGCCGGCGGCGCCCTGCGTGGAGCGCATCTGGGAGGTGACGGCGTTGAGCGCGCGGTCGTTCATCGTGCCGTTCAGGTCGCCGAGCAGTACGACGTTCTCCAGCGGTTCGTGGGCGATGGCCTCGCCCAGGAAGTCGGCGCTCCGGTCGCGCTGCCGGGCCGTGAACCCGGCCTCCATCTTCACGCGTACGGACGGCAGGTGGGCGACGTAGACCGCGACCTGCCCGGCGGGGGCGGTCACGGTGGCGCGCATCGCCCGCGTCCAGCCCAGGTCGATGTCGACGGCCCGCACGCCGGTCAGCGGGTACTTGCTCCACACCCCGACCGTGCCCTGCACCGAGTGGTACGGGTACGTCGAGTCCAACGCCCGCTCGTACGTCGGGACCTCGGCCGCCGTCAGTTCCTCCAGGGCCACCACGTCCGCGCCGGAGGCGGCCACGTCACGGGCGGTGCCGGCCGGGTCGGGGTTGTCCGCGTTGACGTTGTGCGTGGCCACGGTGAGGTCCCCGCCGGTGGCGGTCTTGTCGCTGACCTGGCCGCCGAAGAGGTTCAGCCAGACCAGCGCCGGCAGCAGCACCGCGATCAGGGCGGTCGCGGACTTGCGGACCACGGCGAGGAGGAGCAGCACCGGGATGAAGAGGCCGAGCCAGGGCAGGAACGTCTCGACGAGGCTGCCCAGGTTGCCGATCGTGTTCGGGATGCGCGAGTGCAGCACCATGATCACGGCCAGCAGCACGGCGCACGCGGCCACGAAAATCCCGCGCCGCCAGATCTGCCGGTCCCCGCGCCAGTCGCCGAACAGCCGGCCGAACAGGCGCCGAAGCCGGTTTCCCCGGGGCTCGGGCCCCGAGCCGCCGCTGTCCGTCTCCGTCATGTACGCCTGCTGCTGCGCCATACCGTCGCCTCACTGCCTGCCGTGCACACCATCGCCCCCGTGTCTACGACCCTAGGGGATGATCCGTTCCGTTCCCGCCGTCCCTCGACGGCCGTACGGGGGCGAGGACGTACGAGCCCGCGGGACGAGTTCCGATCAGGCCCGGAGTAAGCGCCCTCTGTGACGAAACGCGCACACTAGGACCCGTGAACTGCGGAACTGATGGGGCGTAGGCCTTCGAGGAGCGTGTCGACGACCTGGGCGGCGAGGTCGTCGGGGAGGTCGGCGTCCGGGCGCAGGACGGAGCGCACGAGCACGGGGCCGATGAACATGTCGCTCAGCAGCTCGATGTCGACGTCGGTGCGCAGTTCGCCGTTCTCCTGCCCCCGGCGCAGGATCTCCAGGCCGAGCCGGCGGCGCGGGGCGAGGACGCTGGCCTCGTACGCCGCCCAGATCTTCGGGCTGCTCTTCATCTGGGCGTGCACGTTGGTCAGGATCGCCGAGGAGCGCTTGGCCAGGCCTCGCCGGCGCGCCTGTTCCAGCAGGGCCACGAGGTCGTCGCGCATGGAGGTGCCGGGGAGCGGGGGCCCGGGGGGCTCGGCGGCGCGCAGGACGTCGACGAAGAGTTCCTCCTTGCCGCTCCAGCGGCGGTAGATGGTGGCCTTGCCGACGCCGGCGGTCCGGGCGACGCGCTCGATGGACAGCTCCGCGAGGGGCACGCCGTCCTCCAGGAGCCTCATCACGCCCTCGATGATGGCGCGCTCGACGGCCTCGCTTCTGGGGCGGCCCCTCGGGGGGCCGTCTGGCCGGGAGTGCCGTTCGGCGAGGCTCACGTCGCTGCGTCCTTTCCTGGGCAGGATGGGGATGATTCTCGCGCAGTTCTACGACCGCGCGTCCGACAACTGCCTTTCCTCCTCGCCCTGCGAGGGCGCCGGCTGCCTGCCGGGCAGGAACAGCGCCACGACGGCCGCGCCGATCAGTGCGACGCCCGCTCCCCACAGGGCGGTGACGTGCATCGCGTGCAGGAACGCGTCGTAGGCCGGGGCGAGAAGGGCCTTGCCCTGCGGGCCCAGCTTCGCGGCGACGCCGAGGGTGGCCTCGATGGACTCCCCCGCGGTGTGCCGGACGGCCGGCGGCAGCCGGTCGAGCTTGTCCTCGATGCCCGTGCGGTACGCCGTCGACAGCACCGAACCGAGGACGGCTATGCCGAGGGCGCCGCCGACCTGCCGGAAGGTGTTGCTGAGGGCGGAGGCCGAGCCGGCCTTCTCGCGGGGCAGGGCCTGCATGATGACGACGC
Organism: Streptomyces sp. NPDC050164; assembly: GCF_044459945.1. NCBI lineage: Bacteria > Bacillati > Actinomycetota > Actinomycetes > Kitasatosporales > Streptomycetaceae > Streptomyces > Streptomyces sp. NPDC050164. The sequence continues at coordinate 27,069 of NZ_JBITJK010000038.1, read as the reverse complement.
TGACCGGCGTCATGATGTGCGCCATGCCGGTGCCCATCAGGAAGAAGATCACTTCCAGGATCCAGATGGGCGTGTCGGCGTCCAGGGTGGCGAAGGCGGCCAGCATCGCGGCGACGACCAGCATTCCGGCGGTCGTGGTGGCCTTGTTGCCGAAGCGGTCGACCAGCAGCCGGGCGCGCGGCGCGAAGATCAGCTGGGCGGCGGCCAGCGGCAGCATCAGCAGACCGGTCTGCAGCGGCGAGTAGCCGCGCACGCTCTGCGTGTAGAAGACCGAGAAGAAGGTCACGCCCATCAGCGCGAAGAAGACCAGCGCGATGGCGGCGATGGCGCTCGAGAAGACCTTGTTCTTGAAGTACGTGACGTCGATGGACGGGTGGTCGGTGCGCTTCTCGAACACCACGAAGGCGACGAGCACGGCGAGACCGGCGCCGATCGTCGCCAGCACGGTGACGTCGGTGAAGTCGGCGAGCCGGCCGCCCTGGATGATGCCGTAGACGAGCAGCACCAGGCCGACGACGGACAGCACGACACCGACGGGGTCGAGGCGGCCGGGGCTCGGGTCGCGGGAGTCGGGCACCAGCCACAGCATCAGCGCGAGTGCGAGCAGCACGATCGGCACGTTGACGAGGAAGACCGAGCCCCACCAGAAGTGGTCGAGGAGGACGCCGCCGGTGATCGGGCCGATGGCGATGGCGAGGCCGACGCCGCCCGCCCAGATGCCGATGGCCTTCGGCTGCTCCTCGCGCTCGAAGACGTTCATCAGGACGGCGAGGGTGGCCGGCATGACGAACGCGGCGCCCAGGCCCATCACGGCGCGGAAGGCGATCAGCTCCCCCGGCGAGCCGGAGAAGGCCGCGAGCGCGGAGCCGGCGCCGAACACCGCGAGCCCGCCGAGCAGAACCTTCTTGCGGCCCAGCCGGTCGCCGAGCAGACCGGCGCTGAACAGCAGGCCCGCGAAGACGAGGGTGTAGGCGTTGATCGCCCACTCCAGCTCGCTCTGCGTGGCCCCCAGCCCGGTCGGGGCGGGCGTGGAGATCGTCTTCATGGCGACGTTCAGGATCGAGTTGTCGAGAACGACGATCAGCAGGCTCAGCATCAGCACGCCGAGGATCGCCCAGCGGCGCCGGTGCACCGCTTCCGGTACACGAGGTCCCGTGCGGGCGGCGCGGTCGGCAGGAGTAGTCATGCCGTCGAGCGTAGGGCCATTACGATACGAGACCGTCTCGTATTGGAACACTCTTACCGAGCCCTTACGTCCGCTGTGCTTCACGGCGCCCGCACTGGAACTCACAGGGGCTCCCCTAGCCCTGGATGACACGAGGTGCCACCATGGACGTGGTCCGGGGACGCCGTCAGGGCGCCTCGAGATGACGTGTGAGGAGCCGTGCAATGACGCAGCTTCCGGCTGCCCAGAGTGCTCAGAAGAAGTCCTCCGACAGCGGCAAGACGCTGTACGGAGGCAAGGGGACCCGCCGCATCACCGTGCGGGACATCGCCGCCGCCAAGGAGCGCGGCGAGAAGTGGCCCATGCTCACCGCGTACGACGCCATGACCGCGTCCGTCTTCGACGAGGCCGGGATCCCGGTCATGCTCGTCGGCGACTCGGCGGGCAACTGCCACCTCGGGTACGAGTCGACCGTGCCCGTCACCCTCGACGAGATGACCATGCTGTCGGCGGCGGTCGTACGGGGCACCTCGCGCGCCCTGATCGTCGGCGACCTGCCCTTCGGCTCCTACCAGGAGGGTCCCGTGCAGGCGCTGCGCTCGGCGACCCGGCTGGTGAAGGAGGCGGGCGTACAGGCCGTGAAGCTGGAGGGAGGCGAGCGGTCGCACGAGCAGATCCGGCTGCTCGTCGAGTCCGGCATCCCGGTCATGGCGCACATCGGCCTGACCCCGCAGTCCGTCAACTCGATGGGCTATCGCGTGCAGGGCCGCGGCGAGGAGGCGGCCCAGCAGTTGCTGCGAGACGCCAAGGCCGTGCAGGACGCGGGCGCGTTCGCCGTGGTGCTGGAGCTGGTTCCGGCGGAGCTGGCGGCCGAGGTGACACGGGTGCTGCACATTCCGACCGTCGGGATCGGGGCCGGCCCGCAGACCGACGCGCAGGTGCTGGTGTGGACCGACATGCTGGGTCTGACCGGTGGGCGTGTGCCGAAGTTCGTGAAGCAGTACGCCGATCTGCGTGCGGTCATGGGCGACGCGGCGAAGGCGTTCGCCGAGGACGTCGTCGGCGGAACGTTCCCGCAGGAGGAGCACTCCGTCCACTAGAGCCACTGCGGTACCACGGGCAGCCCGCCGATCGTCCCCCGTCGGCGGGCTGCCGCGTTCTGTCGGCGCCTCGAAGACCCCTGTCGGTGATCTGTCGGTCGTTTGTCGGTGGCGGCTGACACCGTCAGCGGCATGACGCGAATCGACAAGAACACCGGCGGCGCCGCTGTGACCGTGCGGGGGCTGGTGAAGCACTACGGCGAGACCAAGGCACTGGACGGGGTCGACCTGGATGTGCGGGAGGGCACCGTCATGGGGGTGCTCGGGCCGAACGGGGCCGGGAAGACGACCCTCGTACGGATCCTGTCCACCCTGCTCGCTCCCGACACGGGCCGGGCCACCGTCGCCGGCTACGACGTCGTACGGCAGCCCCGGCAGCTGCGGCGGGTGATCGGGCTCACGGGACAGTACGCCTCCGTGGACGAGAAGCTCTCGGGCTGGGAGAACCTGTACATGATCGGGCGGCTGCTCGACCTGTCCCGTAAGGAGGCCCGCAGGCGGGCCGACGAGTTGCTGGAGCGCTTCTCGCTGACCGAGGCGGCCAAGCGGCCGGCGGCGACGTACTCCGGGGGCATGCGGCGGCGGCTGGACCTGGCCGCGTCCATGATCGGGGCACCGGCCGTGCTCTTCCTGGACGAGCCGACCACCGGGCTCGACCCGCGCACCCGCAACGAGGTGTGGGACGAGGTGAAGCGCATGGTCGGCGACGGGGTCACCGTGCTGCTCACCACCCAGTACATGGAGGAGGCCGAGCAGCTCGCCTCGGAGCTGACGGTCGTCGACCGCGGCCAGGTCATCGCGGGCGGTGCCATCGAGGACCTGAAGGCGAAGGTCGGCGGCCGGGCGCTGCGGATCCGCCCGGCCGATCCGACGCAGCTGCGGCCGCTGGCCGCCGCGCTGGACGAGCTGGGGATCACCGGGCTCGCCACCACGACCGTGGACACCGACCGGGGTGACGTCCTGGTGCCGATCCTCAGCGACGAGCAGTTGACCGCCGTGGTCGGCGCGGTCACCTCGCGCGGCATCACGCTCTCCTCCATCACCACCGAACTGCCCAGCCTGGACGAGGTGTTCCTGTCCCTCACCGGCCACCGTGCCAGTGCCCCGCAGGACGCCGTGCCCGCCGAAGACCTTCAGGAGGCCGCCGTATGAGCGCCGTCACCATCCACGACGCCGAGGCGGACGCCCGTATCCCGCTGCGTGGCCATCTGCGTCACACCGGTGCCCTGATCCGCCGCAACCTGCTGTGGATCCGCAAGGACCCGGAGTCGATGGCCGACGCGCTGCTGATGCCGGTGATCTTCACCCTGCTGTTCGTGTTCGTCTTCGGCGGCTCGATCGGGCAGGCGCTGGGCGGCGGGCAGGACCGGTATGTGCAGTACGTGATCCCCGGCATGATCGCGATGATGAGCATGACGCTGTCCCAGGGCGTCGGCACCGGCTTCAGCCAGGACTTCAACTCCGGTGTCATGGACCGCTTCCGGTCCCTGCCGATCGGGCGCGGTTCGGTGCTGTTCGCGAAGATATCGGTGGAGCTGCTGCGGATGCTGTTCGCGACCGCCGTGCTGATGATCGTGGCCGTCGCGGTGGGGTTCGAGATCACCAACTGGCCGGGGCTGTTCGCGACCGTGGCCCTGTCCACGGCGTTCGCCTCGTCGATCATGTGGGTGTTCCTCACCCTGGGCGTGATCCTGAAGAACGCGCAGTCCGTGCAGGCGATGGGCTTCCTGGTGCTGTTCCCGCTCCAGTTCGGCTCGTCGATCTTCGCGCCGACGACGTCGATGCCGGGCTGGCTGCAGGCGTTCACCGACTACAACCCGCTGTCGACGCTGGCGGACGCCGCGCGCGGGCTGATGGTGGGCGGGCCGGTCGCGCACGACCTGTGGGTGACGCTCGGCTGGTCGGTGGCGATCACGGCGGTGATGGCGCCCATCGCGATCCACAAGTTCCGCACCAAGAGCTGACCGGGCGGGACGGGTTCGCCTCAGAGCAGGGCGGTGGCCTCCTCGGGGGAGAGGTCACCGCCTTCCGCGTACGCGGACTCGTACGCCGTGTCGCCGAGCACCGCCCGCACCCGCCGCTCCGCCTGCTCGCGCGCCTCGCGCTCCTGCCGCGCGGCGACGTGCCCGGACGGCAGCAGGGCGTCGGCGGCGCCGATGAAGCGGGCCGCGTCCCGGGCCCGGTGCCCGCCGTCGAGGCAGGCCAGGGACCCGGCGCCGAAGATCAGGTACACCGCGCGCATATGGGGTGTGATGGCCACCGAGAGCGGATCGGCGGCCCGCTCCAGCGCCCTGCGGATCAGGTCCAGGCACTCCTCGTGACGCCCCTCCGTGGCGTCCAGCCAGGCCTCCGTGCCGAGGATGAACGCGTCGAAGACGATGAAGTGGGCGATACGGAAGTCCTGGCGCAGCCGCCGCAGTTGCTCGCGCGCCTCGGGGACGCGGCCGGTCATGCCGAGCCAGGTGGCCAGGAACAGGCGGGCGGCGGGCATGGCCTCGCTGTGCGAGTCCTCGCGCTCGGCGATCACCTCGCGCAGCAGCCGCTCGCCGCGTTCGCCCTCGCCCGCCTCCAGCAGCGCGCTGCCCAGCCGGGCGGCGAGGACGGCCGCCTGGGCGCGGGCGCCGACGCGTTCGGCGTGTGCGATGGCCGCCTCGTAGTCGGCGGCGGCCAGGGAGTAGGCGCCCTTGCGTTCATGGGCCTCGGCGCGCGCCGAGAGGGCCTCGGCGGTGCCCCAGGCGTCACCGAGGCGCTGGTAGATCTCCAGCGACTCGTCGGCGTCGCGGGCGGCGTCGCCCGCCCAGTCGGTGCGGTTGGCGCGGAAGTTGGCCCGCATCTGGAGGCCGGAGGCCAGCTCCCAGTCGAAGCCCGGGGTCTCCCGGCAGGTGCGGATGGACGTGTCCATGATGACGCGCAGCCGCTCCATGTCGCCGGTCAGCATCACGGCGAAGAACCAGAGCAGGCCGGGCAGCCAGCAGTTCTGCGGCAGGCCGGGCTCGTAGGTCAGGGAGATGGTCCGCAGCTTCTGCTGGGAGCGCGGGTTCTGCCAGGCGTCCAGTTCGGTGTCCATACAGGCGAGATGGGCCAGATGGACACCGCGCCGGGCCTCCCACAGGACCTCTCCGGTCATCGGGGGCGGGGCGTCGGTGCAGCGCTGCCAGACCGGGGCGGCGCGGCGGACGGGCTCGGTGAAGGGGTCGGGGCCGAGGGCCATGACCTCGCGGCACCAGTTGCGGGCCTCGATGCGCAGGTCGCGCATCTGCCAGTACCAGACGAGGGACAGCGTCAGGCACAGCGCCTCCTGCTCGTCGCGCAGGGCGACGGCGTGGCGCAGGGCGGTGCGCAGGTTCTCGTACTCCCGCTCCAGCCGGCGGATCGCGGCGAACTGGTCCGGGCCGCGCAGCAACGGGTCGGTGGTGCGGGCGAGTTCGCGGAAGTACGTCAGGTGGGCGCGCTCGGCGTCGGCGCGCTGTCCGGACTCCTCCAGCCGCTCGGCGGCGTACTCGGCGACGGTCTCCAGCAGCCGGTAGCGCATCTCCCCGTCACCCGACTCCCCGGGCGGCGTGGCCACGACCAGGGAGCGGTCGACGAGGGAGCCGAGCGCCTCCAGGGCGACCGGTCCGCACACCGCCTCGGCGGCGGGCAGGTCGCAGCCGCCCGCGAACACCGACAGCCGCCGCAGGACGTCCCGTTCGTCCTCGTCGAGCAGGTCCCAGGACCAGTCGACGACGGCTCTGAGGGTCTGCTGGCGGGGCAGGACGGTGCGGCTGCCGGAGGTGAGGAGACGGAAGCGGTCGTCGAGCCGGTCGGCGATCTGGCGGGGGGTGAGCATCCGCAGCCGGGCGGCGGCCAGTTCGATGGCCAGCGGCAGACCGTCGAGGCGCCGGCAGATCTCCGCGCACGCCTCGGGATCGTCCTCGGTCCGGAAGCCGGGCCGGGCCGCCGCGCCCCGGTCGGCGAGCAGCCGCAGCGCGACCGGCTCGGGCAGTGGCTCCACGGGCCGCAGCAACTCCCCCGGCACGCCGAGGGGTTCCCGGCTGGTGGCGAGGACGGTCAGGCCGGGGCAGCGCTCCAGCAGTTCCTCGGCGAGCCGGGCGGCGGCGTCGGCGACGTGCTCGCAGTTGTCGAGGATCAGCAGCATGCCGGGGCTGGAGCAGTGTTCGGCGAGCCGCTCGACGGGGTCGTCGAGCCGGTCGGCGACGGCGGCCCGGATGCCCTCGGCGCCGGCGCCGTACAGCACGGTCTCGCGGGCGCCGACGGCGGTGAGCACGGCCTCCGGTACGGCGGCGGGGTCGTCGACCGGGGCGAGCTCGGCCAGCCACACACCGCCCGGCATGGCGTGCCGTACGGTCTCGGCGGCCTCCTGCGACAGCCGTGTCTTGCCGGCCCCGCCGGGTCCGAGCAGCGTCACCAGGCGGGCGGCGGTGAGATCGCCCCGGATGGTCTCGATGTCGCTCTCGCGGCCGATGAAGGAGGTGAGCCGGGCGCGCAGGTTGCCGCCGGCCGGGGCGTGCGCGCCGGGCGCGGACACGGGGCTGTCGTCTCCCGGCTTCAGTAACTCCGCGTGCAGTAAGCGCAGTTCCGGTCCCGGGTCGGCCCCGAGCCGGTCGGCGAGCAGCCGCCGCACGTCCTCGTAGGCGTCCAGCGCCTCCGCCGTGCGGCCGGCGTCGCGCAGGGCGCGCAGGCGCAGGGCCTGGAGGGGCTCGTCCAGGGGGTGGCTGTCGCACAGGGCGGTCAGTTCCGGCAGGGACTGCTCGGCGTGACCGAGGGCGAGGGCGGCGCTGTGCCGGGCGCGCAGCACGTCCAGGCGGCGGGTGTCCCGGCGGGCCGCCTCGGCGGCGCGGTCGGGGAGGTCGGCGAGGGCCGGGCCGCGCCACAGGGCGAGGGCGTCGTCCAGGACCACGGCCGCCTTGGCGGGGTCGCCGTCGGCCAGGGCCTGCAGCCCTTCGCCGGCCAGCCGCTCGAACCGGTGCAGGTCGATGTCGTCGGGCGCGGCCGTGAGCCGGTACCCGCCCTCGGCGGAGGCGACCGCGTCCGCCCCGAGCGCCCGCCGCAACCGCCCGACCAGCGCCTGTAGCGCCCCCGGGGCGTCGGCGGGCGGCTCACCGCCCCACACCTCGTCGACGAGCAGCCCCACGGGCACGGTACGGCCGGCCCGCAGGGCCAGCACGGTCAGCAGCGCACGCAGCCGCGCCCCGCCCACCGGGACGACCGTGCCGTCGGTGCGGAGCGCCTGCGTGGTGCCGAGAATGCGGTAGCGCACGGGGACCATTGTCCCCGCTACGCCGAGAGCCGGTCACGGAGTTCGGCGGCGCGGCGGGCGGCACGGGACCGGCCGATGCCCCCGCACCCCGGAACCGACCGCCCCGCGCGAGACGTTTTCCCCCTGCGCCCGGTACCGTCGGGCCGTCCCATCGCGTGTTCGAGACTGCAGGGAGTCCCATGACCACCGCCACCAGCCGCCACAGTGAGCGGCGGATCAGTCCCGTCTTCGTCGGGATTCTGGCCGTGACGGCGGTCACGGGATGGGCGACCTGGACCGGGTTCGCGCAGCAGCCCGGCGTCGCCGTGTTCCTCTTCGTGACGGCGGCCTGGATCGTCTCGCTGTGCCTGCACGAGTACGCGCACGCGCGCACCGCCCTGCACAGCGGCGACATCTCGGTCGGCGCGAAGGGCTACCTCACGCTGAACCCGCTGAAGTACACGCACGCGCTGCTCAGCATCGTCCTCCCGGTGATCTTCGTGATCATGGGCGGGATCGGGCTGCCCGGCGGCGCGGTGTTCATCGAGCGGGGGCGGATCCGGGGCCGCTGGAAGCACAGTCTGATCTCGGCCGCCGGCCCGCTGACGAACGTGCTGTTCGCCATCGTCTGCACGGCCCCGTTCTGGCTGGACGCGCTGGACGGCGTGCCGAGCGACTTCCGGTTCGCCCTGGCCTTCCTCGCGCTGCTCCAGGTGACGGCCGCGCTGCTGAACTTCCTGCCGGTGCCGGGCCTGGACGGCTACGGCGTCATCGAGCCCTGGCTGTCGTACGGCATCCGGCGGCAGGTGGAGCCGTTCGCGCCGTTCGGCCTGCTGTTCGTGTTCGCGCTGCTGTGGCTGCCGGCGGTCAACGGCGTGTTCTTCGACGTGGTCGACTCGATCCTGAAGTCCCTCGGGATCAGCGACTTGGAGACCTACTGCGGGCAGGAGCTGTACCGCTTCTGGCAGGGCTCGAACGAGTTCTGCTCGGCCGCTCCCTGACGGGTCAGCCCGTGACCGACTTCTGTGCCTTGCCGCGCTTCACGTAGTACCAGCACATGTTGGACGACAGGCCCGCCAGCAGCACCCAGACGATCCCCAGCCAGCTGCCCTCCATGAAGGAGACCACGGCCGCGGCCACGGCGAGGAGGCAGACGATCAGGGCATAGAGGGCGAGGCGGGGCATTCGGTCGACTCCTGTCGGGGGACACTGCGGGCACTGCTGGTGCCCTCCAGTGTCCCCCATGCCGTCACACGTCCGTGACGCGGAGCCCCGCGTGCGCCTTGTACCGGCGGTTCACCGAGATCAGGTTCGCCACCAGCGACTCCACCTGGTGGGCGTTGCGCAGCCGCCCGGCGAAGATGCCGCGCATGCCGGGGATGCGTCCGGCGAGGGCCTGCACGATCTCGACGTCGGCACGGACCTCGCCGAGCACCATCACGTCGGTGTCGATCTCGTCGATCTCCGGGTCCTGGAGCAGCACGGCCGACAGGTGGTGGAAGGCGGCCGTGACCCGGGAGTCCGGCAGCAGGGCGGCGGCCTGCTCGGCGGCGCTGCCCTCCTCGGGCACAAGCGCGTAGGCGCCCTTCTTGTCGAAGCCGAGCGGGTTGACGCAGTCGACGACGAGCTTGCCGGCCAGTTCCTCGCGCAGGGACTCCAGCGTCTTGCCGTGGCCGTCCCACGGCACGGCGACGATCACGATGTCGCTGCGGCGCGCGGTCTCGGCGTTGTCGGCGCCCTCGACGCCGTGTCCGAGTTCCTCCGCGGCGGCCTGGGCACGGTCGGCCGCCCGCGAGCCGATGATCACCTTCTGCCCGGCCTTGGCGAGCCGGTAAGCGAGGCCCTTGCCCTGCGGCCCGGTCCCGCCGAGCACCCCGACGACGAGTCCGGAGACGTCGGGCAGGTCCCAGGGGTCCTTGGCGGGGGCCTTCTGGGCGTTGTCGGTGGCAGCACTGTCGGTAGAGGTCATGGCCCCGACTCTACGTCCGCCGCGGTCATCGGCTCAGGTCAGCTCCGTCACGGGCACCCGGCGGAAGGTGATGGTCTCGTAGGCGCTGAAGTCGCCGGTCTCGTACAGCAGTCCCACGGTGTCCGCGTCGACGCGCACGAGGTCGGAGTACGCGGCGGGCAGGCCGTCCACGGTGTGGGCCGGGCGCCAGGTGGTGCCGCCGTCGGTGGAGGCGCGGATCGTCATCAGGGCGCGGAAGCCCGGGTCGGCCGGGCCGGAGTAGAGCAGCACGTCGGGGTCGCGGAGTTGGAGGACGCTCGCCTGGCACACGGGAGCGGACAGGCCCGCCTGCGGACGGAAGGGTTTCACCAGGGTCTGGCCGCCGTCGATCGAGTGGGCGTCGGCGCGGGTGCCCGGCGACGGGGAGTCGTTGCGGGTGTTGAAGTACACGCGGCCGTCGGGGAGTTCGGCGGCGGTGGTCTCGTTGGCGTTGATGTAGCCGTCGGTGTTGTCGTCGACGTAGCCGATCCGCCAGGTCGCGCCCTGGTCGTCGCTGAGCAGGCAGTGGCCGCCGTTGTATCTGCCCTCGGTGCCGTTGTCCGTGCCGGTGGGCGGCAGGGAGTGGTTGGCGGGGACGACGATCCGGCCCGTGCTCAGCTGGAGCGCATGGCCGGGGGTGGTGGCGTACCAGCGCCAGTGCGGCTCCTTCGTCTCCTGGGTGATCTCCTTCGGCGCGGACCAGGTGAGGCCGTCGTCGTCGCTGTGCTGCACCCAGACCCGGCGCCCGTCGGCCGCGCTCACCTTGCCGCGCCGGATGGCGTCCTCGGTGGCGAGGGCGGCGTTGCGTACGTGCACGAGGAGGACGCGGCCGGTGTCGAGGACGACGGGGGCCGGGTTGCCGGCGAGGGCGTCGCCGTTCTTCGCGGCGACCAGGAGCGGGCTCCAGGTCCGGCCGCCGTCCGTGGAGCGCTTGAGTACGACGTCGATGTTCCCGAAGTCGTCCCGGGAGCCGACGCGGCCCTCGCAGAAGGCGAGCAGGGTGCCGATGGGGGTGCCCCCGCTCGAGCGGAGCCGAGAGTGGGGGAGGGTGGCGACGACGGCGGGGATCCGGAAGCTGGCGTATCCCTCCCGGCCCGCGCGGAAGGGGACGCTCGTTTTGGTCATCGGCGGGTTCCTCCGGGCGTTCGACGACGGTACGGATGACCGGTCCATCTGCCCAAGCCGGGCGAATTCGTGGTGAATTCCACATCACGAGTGACCGGTTGGGGCAGGATGCGGTCGCATGGATGCCGTACGGGTCGCGCTGCTTCGGGAAGTGCTCGCCGGGACGGAATGGCTGGGCGCCACGCGGCGGTTCGCCTGTGCGCTGCGGGGGTCGGTGGTTTCGCACGGCGGCGGGCTGCTGCTCGTCGGCACGCCGGAGTACGAGCCGTGGCACCTGGCGGCGCATCTGGTGGACGAGGCGGCGTGGTCGGGCACGCCGGAGCTGGCCCCGACGCTGGTACGGCATGACGCGCGCCCCTCGGATCCGGCGCATCTGGCGGTCGGCCTCGGGCGGCTGGAGGCGGCCCGGCGGGGCGAGACACTGCTGCTGGTGTCCCCCGAGGGGCCTGCCGCACCTCTCCTCGAACGGGTGTCCGACGCGCGGCGCGCCGGGGCGACGGTGCTGTCCCTCGGTCCCGGTGAGGGCGAGCTGCCGGCCATGGCCCATGAGGCGCTGGCCGTCCCCGAGGGCTCGGAGCTGGACCTGGACACGGTCCAGCACCTGGTCAGCGCGGCGGCCGGGGAGAACGCCCTGCCGACGCCACGCGGCCGCCGCCGCTTCCGGGACAGGGTGTCGAGGCTGGCGGAATACCTGACGGCCCCGCCGCCGGCGCGCTGGTAGGACCGGCTTCGCCGGTGGTGCGGCTGCGCGAACGGCGCGCAGCCGCCGGGGTACGCAGCCGCCGGGATGCGCCTACTCGTCGTTGCGGCCGCCCGCCGGGGCGTCGTGCCACTTGGGGTCGTTCTCCCACTGGAGGTTGCGTGCGCGGGCGGTCTCCATCGCGTGTTCGGCTTCCGCGCGGGAGGCGTACGGTCCGAACCGGTCCTTGCCCGGGCACTCCGGCCCCTCCTCGACCTTCTTGTGCTCCAGGCAGTAGTACCACTCGCCCGGCTTGCCGACCGTCCGCTTCTTGAACAGGGCCATGACCAGCTCCTCTCGCCACCGTCATGTTCCCCCATGGCCGCTGGTTAGACTCGCTGGCATGTCTGGCCAGTCGCTGCTCGTCCCGGGGGAGCTGTCCCCCACCCGTCCCGTGCCCGGAAACATCCGTCGCCCCGAGTACGTCGGCAAGCCCGCGCCGACGCCCTACACCGGACCGGAGGTGCAGACGCCCGAGACGATCGAGGCGATGCGGTTCGCCGGCCGGATCGCCGCCCGGGCGATGGCAGAGGCCGCGAAACTGATCGCCCCGGGGGTGACCACGGACGAGCTGGACAAGGTGGCGCACGAGTACATGTGCGACCACGGCGCCTATCCCTCCACGCTCGGCTACCGGGGCTTCCCGAAGTCGCTGTGCACGTCGGTCAACGAGGTCATCTGCCACGGCATCCCGGACTCGACGGTCCTGCGCGACGGCGACATCGTCAACCTCGACGTGACGGCGTACATCGGCGGTGTGCACGGCGACAACAACGCGACCTACCTGGTCGGTGACGTCGACGAGGAGTCGCGGCTGCTGGTCGAGCGGACCCGGGAGTCCCTCGGCCGGGCGATCAAGGCGGTCAAGCCGGGCCGGCAGATCAACATCATCGGCCGGGTCATCGAGTCGTACGCCAAGCGCTTCGGCTACGGGGTGGTCCGGGACTTCACCGGCCACGGCATCAACAGCTCGTTCCACTCGGGCCTGATCATCCCGCACTACGACAGCCCGCACGCGACGACGGTCATCCAGCCCGGGATGACGTTCACGATCGAGCCGATGCTGACGCTCGGGACACACGAGTACGACATGTGGGACGACGGCTGGACGGTCGTGACGAAGGACCGGAAGCGGACGGCCCAGTTCGAGCACACGCTGGTGGTGACGGAGACGGGCGCGGAGATCCTGACGCTGCCCTGATCATCGATCACCGAGCCCGCCCCGCAAGGGCGGGCTTTCTCTTGTACGCTTTTACCGACAGATCGTCGGCAAATCTCTTGACTTAGGCAAGCCTTACCAAAGAGGATGTGCCCATGGAATCCTTCTCGACCCTCATTCGGACGGCTTCCCGCGAGCAGCACGAGGAGGTCAGGGGCTCGACGTTCCTGAGCGACCTGCTGGGACACAAACTGGGGGTCGACGCGTTCGCCCGCTACACGGAGCAGCTGTGGTTCGTGTACGGGGCACTGGAGTCCGGCGCCGAGCGCCTGGCCGGGGACCCGGTGGCCGGCCCCTTCGTCCGCCCGGAACTGTTCCGGATGGCCTCGCTGGAACAGGATCTGGAGTACCTGCGCGGCCCCGACTGGCGATCGGGCGTCAGCGCGCTGCCCGCCACCCTGGAGTACGCGCGGCGGATCTCCGACTGCGCCCGCACCTGGCCGGCCGGCTACGTCGCCCACCACTACACGCGCTACCTCGGCGACCTCTCCGGCGGGCAGATCATCCGCGACACGGCCGAGAGGACGTGGGGTTTCCCGAAGAAGGGCGACGGGGTCCGCTTCTACGTGTTCGAGCAGATCCCCAACCCGGCCGCCTTCAAGCGGGGTTACTGGGAGCTGCTGGACGCGGTGCCCGGTGACGAGCTGGAGCGGCAGCGGATCGTGTCCGAGTGCAAGCGGGCGTACGCGCTGAACAACGCGGTGTTCCAGGCGCTGGGCGAGGAGTTCCCGCTGTCGGCGTGACCGGACGAAGAATGAGTGGTCACGCCCAGAGGTCCACGTTCGGTACCGCGCACACACGCTGTTCCACCCGTACGACCGCGCACCGCCCGGGTCAGCGTTCGAGGTGGACCCGGCCGCCGACCTCGGTCCATCCGCCCGGCTGGGGCGCGGTCAGGAGCTGGGAGCCCGCGCCCTGGGTGATGTTGAGGGCCCGGCCGAGCCGGTCGGTGAGCAGCAGGGCCGCCGCCCCGGTCGCCTCGTCCTCGTCGATCCCGTCACCGCGTCCGGGGAAGGCCCGGGTCCGCACCCGTCCGGCGGGCTCGTCCTCCCACGCCCAGGCGTACACCCACTCCCCCGGCGGCGGCACGGCCAGATCGTCGACCTCGGCGGCGCTGCCGTACTGCCGCAGGGTGCGCTGCGGCACCCACTCCGCCCGCGCCTCGATCCAGCAGAACTCCCCGTCCTGCCGGGCACCGACCACCCCGGCGGGCGTGACCAGCTCAGGCACGTCGAGCAGCCAGGCCGTCCCGACACACGGGTGCCCGGCGAAGGGCAGGCGCAGGGTCGGCGTGTAGATGTCGATCACACCGCGCTCGGGGTCGTCGACGAACACGGTCTCACTGAACCCGAGTTTCGCGGCGAACTCCTGCCGGTCACTCCGCTCGGGCAGCACCGAACCCTCGCGCACGACACCGAGCTCGTTGCCGTATCCACCGTTCGGCCCGCAGAAGACGCGGAGCACGTCGTAGTCAGTCACGGGGGCATTCAAACATCGCCCGGACGGCCAGGGCGTCCCAGGTGGCCGGACCGCTCCCAGTCGCGATCTTGACCGTCCTTTGACCGCTTCATGAGGGCGATTTTGAGCCACTTAAGCAATCCTTATGTGCCTTAGGTGAGCCTCACCTTCCCCGCCCTCCTGGAGCCCTCATGCGACCCGCCAGAACCGTTTCCGTCGCGATCGCCGCCGCGGCGGCGGCTCTGACCGCCGTCACCGGTTGCACGGAGAAGAGCAGCGCCCAGGAGGGCGACCACGCCGTCCATGTGACGGCGACGGACGACAAGTGCGAGGTGTCGAGGAAGGAGTTCCCGGCGGGGCACGTCGAACTCGCCGTCGAGAACAAGGGTTCCAAGGTCACCGAGGTCTATGTGCTCTTCCCCGACGACCGTGTGGTCACCGAGCGGGAGAACATAGGCCCCGGCACCAAGCAGCGGGTCACCGCCGAGGTGAAGGCCGGCGACTACCAGATCGCCTGCAAGCCCGGGATGAAGGGCGACGGCATCCGCCAGACCGTCAAGGCCACCGGCGGCAAGACGATCCAGCGTGATCCGCGCCTGGACAAGGCCGTTGCGGCCTACCGCGCCTACGCCCAGGCACAGGCCGACGAGACACTGCCCAAGGCCGAAACCTTCGCCCGGGCCGTCAGGGACGGCGACCTGGAGGCCGCGAAGAAGGCGTACGCCCCCTCTCGCATCGGCTGGGAGCGCACCGAGCCGGTCGCCGAGTCCTTCGGCGACATCGACCCCAAGGTCGACGTCCGCGAGGACGGCCTCGAAGCCGACCAGGACCCGGCCACCGACTGGACCGGCTGGCACCGCCTGGAGAAGGCCCTCTGGCAGGACAAGAAGATCGGCGACCGCGAGAAGGAGCTGGCCGATCGGCTGGTCAGCGACCTGAAGGACTGGCAGAGCCGCGTGGGCAAGGCCGAGATCACCCCGACCTCCATGGCCAACGGCGCCAAGGAACTCCTCGACGAGGTCGCCACCGGCAAGGTCACCGGCGAGGAGGAACGCTACTCGCACACCGACCTGGTCGACTTCAAGGCCAACGTCGAGGGCGCGCAGAAGTCGTACGAGCTGCTGAAGCCGGTCGCGCAGGAGAACGACAAGGCCCTCACCACGGAACTGGACAGGCAGTTCGCCGCCCTGAACACGCTGCTCGACAAGTACCGCCCGGACACGGCGTCGTACGACTTCACCTCGTACGACAAGGTCGGCAAGGGCGACCGCAAGGAGCTCTCGGACGCGGTCAACGCGCTGGCGGAGCCCCTGTCGAAGCTCGCTGCCGCGGTCGTGAAGTAGAGGGCCGCGCCCATGACGGACACCAGCAACGGCAACCACACACCGTCCCCCTCCCGGCGCTCCCTGCTCGGCTGGGGCGGCGCGGGTCTGACACTCGGCGCCGCCGCGGCGGGCGGAGCGGTGGCGATGGCCCGTACGGAGGAGGACCCCGCGCCGGACGCCGGAACCGCGATCGCCTTCCACGGCTCGCACCAGGCGGGCATCGCCACGCCCGTCCAGGACCGGCTGCACTTCGCCGCGTTCGACGTGACGACCGAAGACCGGGCGGAGTTCGTCCAGTTGCTGAAGGACTGGACGCGGGCCGCCCGCCGCATGACGGCCGGGCAGCCGGTGGGCGAGGGCGGCTACGGCGGCCTGCCCGAGGCACCCCCCGACGACACCGGCGAGGCTCTGGACCTCAAGCCCTCCCGCCTGACCCTCACGATCGGCTTCGGCCCGAGTCTGTTCGGGAAGTTCGGCCTGGCGGAGCGACGACCGGCCGCCCTGGTGGACCTGCCGAAGTTCGCGGGCGACAACCTGGACAAGGACCGCAGCGGAGGCGACCTGTGCGTCCAGGCCTGCGCGGACGACCCGCAGGTCGCCGTGCACGCCATCCGCAACCTGGCCCGCATCGGCTTCGGCAAGGTCGTCATCCGCTGGTCGCAGCTCGGCTTCGGCAAGACGTCGTCGACGACACCCGAGGCGCAGACACCGCGCAACCTGATGGGCTTCAAGGACGGCACCCGCAACATCGCGGGCACGGAGACGGACCGGCTGAAGAAGTTCGTGTGGGTGGCCGAGAAGGACGGTCCGGCCTGGATGACGAACGGCTCCTACCTCGTCGCCCGCCGTATCCGCATGCACATCGAGACGTGGGACCGCACCTCGCTCCAGGAGCAGGAGGACATCTTCGGCCGTGACAAGGGCGAGGGTGCCCCGGTCGGCAAGGCGAAGGAGCGCGACGAGCCGTTCCTGAAGGCGATGAAGCCCGACGCGCACGTCCGGCTCGCGCACCCCGACGCCAACCACGGGGCGACGATCCTGCGCCGGGGCTACTCCTTCACCGACGGCACGGACGGACTGGGCCGCCTGGACGCGGGCCTGTTCTTCCTGGCCTACCAGCGGGACGTCCGCAAGGGCTTCATCACGATCCAGCGCAACCTGGCCACGGACGCGCTCAACGAGTACATCCAGCACGTGGGTTCGGCGCTCTTCGCGATCCCGCCAGGCGTTCGCGACAAGGACGACTGGTGGGGCCGGACGCTGTTCTCCGAGGAGGCGTAGACCCGATGTTCTCCAACTACCTGATCGGTCTGCGCGAGGGGCTCGAGGCGAGCCTCGTCGTCTGCATCCTCATCGCCTACCTGGTCAAGACGGACCGCAGGGACGCCCTCAAACCCATCTGGACCGGCATCGGTGTCGCCGTCGCCCTCGCGCTGGGCTTCGGCTCCGCACTCGAATTCGGCTCCCAGGAGCTGACGTTCCAGGCGCAGGAGGCGCTCGGCGGGTCCCTGTCGATCCTCGCGGTCGCTCTGGTGACGTGGATGGTGTTCTGGATGCGGCGCACCGCCCGGCATCTGAAATCGGAGCTGCACGGGAGGCTGGACGCGGCTCTCGCCATGGGTACGGGAGCGCTGGTCGCCACGGCGTTCCTGGCCGTGGGCCGGGAAGGCCTGGAGACGGCCCTGTTCGTCTGGGCCTCGGTCCACGCGGCGAGCGACGGCACGCCGCGGCCCCTGCTCGGTGTCGGGCTGGGCCTGTTGACGGCGATCCTCCTGGGCTGGCTGTTCTACCGGGGCGCCCTGCGTATCGATCTCGCCCGGTTCTTCACGTGGACCGGCGGCATGCTGGTCGTCGTCGCGGCGGGCGTACTGGCGTACGGCTTCCACGACCTCCAGGAGGCGGACTTCCTGCCCGGCCTCAACGACAAGGCCTTCGACATCTCCGGCACGATTCCTCCGGACAGTTGGTACGGCACGCTGCTCAAGGGCGTGTTCAACTTCCAGCCGGACCCGACGGTGCTCCAAGTAGTGGTGTGGCTGCTGTACTTGATCCCGACCCTGGCACTGTTCCTGTCACCGGCGGGTTTCGGACAGCGCCGGACGGCGACAACACCGGCTGGCGACAGCTGAGGCCGGATGGGTCCGCAGCCGGCCCCATCGCGCCGTTGCGAGGACGGACACGCCCGAAGCGGCCCCGTCCCACCACCCGCACGTAGGCGAAACGGCCCGACCTCCCCCAGGCACACCCCCCGCCCAACCGCCGGAGGCACCCGGTAGGGTTCGCCTCCGGAAAGGGGAAGGTGAAGGAACCCGATGAGCAGGGATCGCGACCCTCGAACGCTCCGCAGGTCCGCCCGGAGCGCCCTCATAGCGGCCTCGGTGACCGCTTTGTCGTTGACGGCGAGCGGATGCGTCGTGGTGCACGGCGAGCGGGAGATCCTCCCGTCCACCACCCGCGCCGAAGCCGCCAAGGCCCTCCAGGAGTTCACGACCGCGTACAACGAGGCCGACAAGGCCTACGACGCCTCCCTGGACGCCGACCACACCACCGGCGCCCTGGCCGACATCGACTCGGCACGCCTGAAGGCCGGCAAGACGAACAGCCCGGACGGCAACCCGAACCACACGCCCCTGAAGCTGACGGACGCGAAGTACACGATCCCCAAGAAGGCCGGCTGGCCCCGCTGGTTCCTCGTCGACGCGGCCGGCAACAAGGGCGGCACGGCCCGCTGGCTGCTCGTGTTCACCCGCAGCAGCCTGGACGACCCCTTCCAGGTCGCGTATCTCACCCTCGTCGCACCGGGCAAGGTCCCGGAGTTCAAGAAGGACGCGGACGGCTGGGCCGAGTCCGTCCCGGTGAACTCCACCGGCCTGGCCGCCGCCCCCGGCGACCTGAGCCAGGACTACACGGCCTACCTCAAGAACGGCTCAGACACCTTCGCGGACGGCTCCCACACCAGCCAGTGGCGCGCCCTGCGCAAGAAGAACTCCAAGAAGCCGGGCCTGGCCACCCAGTACATCGACGAACCGCTGACGAACGGCGACTACCAGCCCCTGGCCCTGCGCACGGCGGACGGCGGCGCGCTGGTGTTCTTCACCACACGGCACTTCGAGAAGCAGACGGCCTACGCGGGCACGTCGTTCCCCGTCCCCAACAAGGACGTTCTCGCGCTGACGAAGGGTGAGATCAAGCAGTCCCTCATGATGGAGTTCGTCTCCAACGAGGTGGCGCTGGACCCGCCGAAGGGCAGCGGCGACCAGCAGGTGACGATCCTCGGCCGGATCCAGGGAATGACGTCGGCGGAGGGCTCGTAGGGACAGGACAGAGCCGGGGCGGCTCAGTGCCGCAGCGGCCAGGCCGCCCCGGCGTGGTCGGCGTCCGCACCGGCGTACCGGGCACAGGCCTCGGTCAGAGTCTCCAGCAGGCTCAGCGGATCCGGCAGCGGATGCTCGGGCCCGCGCACCCAGTGCACGGTCTGGTCCTCACCGGGCAGCCGTGCCGGCGGTACGAGGACGTAGGAGCCGCGGCAGTGCCACCGCAGCCCGGGGTGCTCGTCCATCGTCTCGGGGTGGCAGTCCAGTTCGCACGGCCACCACTCGTCCTCGTCCTCGGGCGTCCCGCGGGTGAGGGTGAAGAACAGCATGCGGCCGTCGTCGCTCTCGGCGACGGGCCCGACCTCGACACCGTCGGCGAGCAGCCGCTCCAACGCACTGCGACCGGCGTCGAGGGGCACGTCGAGGACGTCGTGCACCATGCCGGTCGCGGTGATGAAGTTGGCCTGCGGCTGATGGCGGGCCCAGCGTTCGATCTGGGCGCGGTCGGTGGTCGACTGCGTCTGCCAGGCGAAGGACACCGGATGCCGGGCCGGGGTGGGACAGCCGACGCGGTCGCAGGAGCAGCGGTAGCCGGCCGGGTGGGCGGCGGGCGCGAGCGGCAGTCCGGCGCCGGCGGCGGCGAGCAGCAGGTCCTCACGGCCGCCGTCACCGGCGGTCTCCTTCGGCCGGCGCCCGGCGCGCAGCCACTGGGTGAGTTTGCCCTGCAGACCGGTCCGGCCGCGGTACTCCGCGCTCATCTATCCCCTCGCCTCGCTGTCGTGCGGAACAGCATGCCTCATGGTCCCATCTTCCCGCGCGCCGGGGGGCCAGTGCCCACATCCGGGGCAGGAGGGCCGAGACATGCACCGGTGGGGCGAGGCATATGCCCGTGGGGCGAGGCGTACTCCGCACCGCGATCGGGTGTCATTGCCCGCTTTGCCATGACATGCCGCCCTACCGTGGTCGCCATGGTCACAAGGATCGCGCTGACGGGCCTCGCCTCCGCGGTTTGGGTGGTCTCGCTGACCCTCACGGGACCGGCGGCCGGCGTCGCCCCGGCTCTGCCGGCGGGCATCCGTCCGCCGGAGGGACGCACCCGCCCGCTGGAGTGGGGCACCGGCCCCCTCACCGTGGCGGCGCTCCCGCGCATCACGTACGTCGCCCACCGCGGCGGTGCCCGCGAGGTCCCCGAGAACAGCATGACGGGGCTGATGGCCGCCTACGAGCGCGGTACGGCGCAGGTGCTGGACTTCGACACACGGCTGCTGCGCGACGGCACGCCCGTGGTGTTCCACGACGAGACGCTGAACCGCACCACCTACCTGGGCGGCGAGGTGCGCGGCCTCGACGCCCGGGAGTGGCAGGGCGTCCGGCTGCGCCCGAAGGACGCGCTGCCCGGCAGCTGGCGGCCGGAACGGCCGCCGACGGTCGCGGAGGTGCTGGATCGTTTCGGCGGGCGGATCGTGCTGATGCTGGAGGCGAAGGACCCGCGCAGCCTCGACCGGCTGGCCGGGCTGATCCGGGCCCGTGGCCTGAATCGCTCGGTGTTCGTGAACTCCAACGACCCGGAGGTGGCCCGGCGTGCCCATCACCTGGGCCTGCTCGCCCAGTTGTGGCGCTCGGCGCGGCAACTGCGCACGGACCGCCCGGAGCGCTGGCGGCCGTACGTGGACCTGCTGGACGTGGACCACCGGGCGCGTGACGCGGACCTGGTGCGGGCGGTGAAGTCGGGGATCCGGCGCGTGTGGGCGCACACCGTGGTGACGGACGCGCAGCGGGACCGGGTGCTGGCGCTGGGCTGCGACGGGGTGATCACGGACACGCCGGGCCGCCTCGCGCGGGCCGCTCAGCGGGGCGCGAGGCCGTGAAGGGCGTAGTCGACGAGGGTGTCGGTGTACTCGTAGGAGATCGGGCCCGTGTGCTGGAGCCAGCGCTGGGCGAGCGGGGAGATGAAGAACTCCAGGGCGATGCGCGGGTCGATCCCGGGCCGCACCTGCCCGGCGTCCTGTGCGGCGCGCAGCCGGCCGATGTAGAGGTCGAGTGAGGGCTGCATCAGCTTGGCGACGAGCTCGCGTCCGAGCTGCTCGTTGACGACGCCCTCGGCGGCCAGCGCGCGGGACGGCGCCTCGTACCTCGGGTCGCGCAGCTGGTCGACGGTGGCGCGCAGGACGCCCTTGACGTCGGTGGCGAGGTCGCCGGTGTCGGGGAAGACGTACGGCACCGGACCCGCCTCCCGCAGGGACTGCTCGCCCAGATCGAGGAACGCCTCCATCAGCACGTCCGCCTTCGACGACCACCAGCGGTAGATCGTCTGCTTCCCGACACCGGCGCGGGCGGCGATGCCCTCGATGGTGGTCTTCGGGTAGCCGACCTCCACGACGAGCGAGAGGGCGGCGTCGTAGATGGCGCGGCGGGACTTCTCGCTGCGCCGGGTGGAGTCGGGGGCGGGCTTGGCGGGCTGAGCGGACTTCTGTGCGGACATGCGTCGAATTTATCAGATTGACAAGACGGAGCGTCTCGCCGGACAGTGGAGCGGTACGCACGAGACGAACCGTCTCGTCACTGATCGGACGTGGGAAAGGAGCCCGACATGGCCCGAGGCGGAGCCGGAAACCTGCTGGGTGTCGGCGGATCGCGCCAGAAGCTCGGCCGCAAGGCGCTGCGCGGCGGCGGCCGGGGCGGCCGGATCGGCGGCGGCCTCGATCCGCAGGCCCACAAGCGCGAACTGCTGCGCAAGCTCCAGGAAAGGCGACAGCAGCAGGAACGACAGGAGGGCCGTACGACCGACGAGTCCTCGTGAGCCCCCGGGGGGGGGGAGACGGCCCCCTCGCGCGCGGGATCCTCCCGGGGCGTCCGCCGGATGTACTGAAGCGGCCGAGAAACCGCGGCCGACGGACGCCCGGGAGGACCCACGATGCGCGTGTGGACCAGACGACGAGTGCTCACCTCGGCGGCGACGGCCGTCTCGGCGGCGGGTCTCACCGCGACGACGACCCTGCCCGCCCGGGCGGCGGCCGACGAGCTGTACACCTGGCTCCACGACACGGCGGGGGCTGCCTCTCTACGCCGACACGGCGGTGCGGCGGTACGTCCCGTACTGGTACCAGATCGGCACGCAGCTGGGGTACGGCGATGTCCCCACCGGCCATGTGGCGGACCTGATACGCCACCACTCCGGCGGCATCGAGGCGCGCGACTTCGTCCCCCGGGACTTCCCCATGGCCTTCGACGCGGCAGCCATGCCGGACATCGACCGCTGGGTCCGCCGGCACGGCAGCCGGCTGCTGTTCGCCAACGGCACCCAGGACCCTTCCGTGGCCGAGTACTTGACCCCGGCGGCCGCGACTGCGGGGTCCTGCGGGTCCCGGGAGGCAACCACAACGCTGATCAGGACTCGGGCGGCCAGGCGTCGCCCCAGTCCGCGTCCCGGGCCGCCTTGTAGAGATCGCCGTGGCGTTTGGTGACGGTGGTGCGGTGCAGGGACGGTTCGGTCTCGCACAGGTCGAGGAGGACCTGGCCCTTGCGGATCTGCGGGCGCCGCACGACACGGGAGGGCGCCGGGGTGATGGGGAAGCGGACGGCGGCTACGTAGCTGAACTTCTCGTCCTCGTAGGCGAGGGAGCCGCCCTTGACCTGGCGGTGCAGGGAGGAGCGGCTGACCCGGGCGGAGAAGTGGCACCAGTCCGTGCCCGGGGCGATGGGGCAGGCGGCGCTGTGCGGGCAGGGGGCGGCGACGTGGAAGCCGGCGTCGACCAGCCGGTCGCGGGCCTCGATGACGCGGGCGTAGCCGTCGGGGGTGCCCGGTTCGACGATCACCACGGCCTGGGCCGCGGCCGCGGCGGCGTCGACGAGGGCGGTGCGGTCGGGGGCGGTCAACTCGTTGAGGACGTAGGAGACAGTGACGAGATCAGTGCTCTCCAGGGTGAGCGCCGCTCCGATCCGAGAGCGCTGCCACCGTACGTCCCGCAGGGCCGGGTCGGCCGCGGCGATCTCCCGGCCGAGCGCGAGCGCGGGCTCGGCCCAGTCGAGCACGGTGACGGGCCGCTTCCCGCCCCAGGTCGCGCTCACCGCCCAGGCCGCGGCACCCGTACCGCCGCCGACGTCGGTGTGCGATCCGGGCACCCACGCGGGCGCCGCCTCGGCGAACGCCTCCAGCGCCGACCGCACCGCCTCGAAGGTCGCGGGCATGCGGTAAGCGGCATAGGCGGCGACATCGGCCCGGTCACGGAGGATGGGAGCGTCGGTCGGGGTGGCCCCGCGGTAGCTGGCGATCAGCCGCTCGACCGCCTGCGCGGCCTGCCGGGGCGGCAGCCCGTCGAGCAGACCGGCGAGGGCGGCGCGGAGGGTTTCGGCCGGGGGTGCGGGGGCGTTCACCCGGCGATTCTACGAGGCCCCGAGCCCGGAGACTCACCCGTCCGGACCGGTCGGACTGTGCACGTGGCGCGGTCGGCATGACGCTGGAGGCCAAGTTCTCGCGTCGAGCTCACAGCTGTCCAGGAGCGTGATCATGGCCCGGAACCGCCGTCTGACCTGAGCTCGCCGTCCGAAGTCTGGCGCCTGCTGTGCGACGGCCACCGCTACGGGGAGTGGGTGACAGGAACCCAGCAGGTCCTCGCCGCGGACCCGCACTGGCCAGAGGTGGGCGCCCGGCTGAAGGTCCGCGTCGGCACCGGCCTGCCTTCTCACCCTCGACGACACCTGTCTCGTCCGCGTATGCGAACCGCCGCACCGCCTGGAAGTGGAGGCCAAGGCAGATCCCTTCGGCGCGGCCCACATCGCCATGAGGTTGCTCCCCTGGGGCGAGCACACCCTCATCACCGTTCATTGGCGCCCCCTCCGGGGCCCCGGCACCCGGATGCACGGACTCCCCGTTGATTACATCGTCGCGGTCCGCAACGGCATGATGCTGACGAAGCTGGCTCGGACCGCGGTGCGCGAGCGTGACGGGGGCGTTTGAGGCACTGCCGCACGGCCCCGGGTGCCGAGACTGTCCGATCGCGGATGCCGATGGTGCCGCCGTCGCCGGTTGTGTGACCGGCGACCAGCTCCACGAGGAGCATCGGCGGGATCGGCGCGCCCTGACCCGGAGACCCGTAGGCGGCCCTTCTTCTGGTGCCTCCGGCACGATTCCAACCCGTGACACCCGCTTTAAGGAGTTCGATCCATGCTCAGCCCGGCTGTGTCGTCGTCCGGGCGCGGTAGCTGCGCCGGGCCGTGCATGGGTGCCTGCGTCCGGCGCTGTTGATGTCACTCGTGGATGTCAGATCGCCCTATCCGCAGAGGTTTCTCTTGGCGATCAGTGATGGTGAACTCCATCCACTCGATGCCGGCGACACTGAAGCTGGCTCCGACGTTAGAGGACGCGATGCCCTCGAACTCATGACGTACGCCTGCCTCTGGGCTGCTGAGGGTCCAGGGCGTCGCGACCCTCCATGCCCACTGAAGGGTGGTGAGAAGCGCATCCTCCGGGGCGGAACGACGGAGGGGAGAGACGAACCGCAGCTCGGCCAGCTCCGGGTACTTCCAGTACCGCTCGTAACTTTCGATCTCGACGGTGTGCGGCAACAGCTCTCCGATGCGGCCGACCACTCGCTCGGCACCGCGGCGGTGGGCCACGTGCGCGTAGCAGCGCCAACGGATCGTCTCGAACATGCTGACACTGTAGGGCTCTTGCAGAACTGTGCCGTGGCCTCTTCCGGCCCAGCTTGCCAGCCCCTCAGAGATGGCGCTTGGACGCTCTGACCAGTCGGCTGATCTCGTCGCGGGTCTTTACCCTGCGCTGGTCGAGCTCGGTCCTGCTATCCGTCTTGGGCAGCGCTGCAACGTCCGACAGTACGGTTTCTGCCGCCTGGCTCAAGGCCTCGTCATCGGTGAGCATCTGCACCCGGAATAGGGCTTCTTGAGCGTTGGAGCGCAGGTCGTAGGCGCGGACTTTCACCACGCCGGGGTCCTCGTGTGGTGGTTGTTCATGTTCGCAGAACCAGAGATGCACCAGGCAGCGGCGGTAGTTGATGAGTGCGCCGGCGTAGGCGGAGTAGGCATCGAGCCGCTCCTGCCGGAGCCTCTCATGGCGGGTGAACTGATGACCCTTGTCGGTGGTGCGCTGCTGAAACGCCAGGGTGAGCCCTGAGCCGAGCAGGGTTCCCAGAACGGCGATGGCACTGGCAATGATGGTCTCCACACCCCCAAGCTGACCACGTATCACCGACCGGACGCAGTACAGGCCCTACTCTCACGCCAACACGCCTTCCAACTGTGTTGGTGGGGTCTTGTGCTGTGTGCGGGGGCGTTCACCTGCGATCAGAGATGGCCGGGCTCCGTGCCGCAGCGGGTTCGGGGGCTTGCCTGAACGGTCGTGAACGCGTCTGAATGAGACGGAAACTGAGACGGTCAGGGCTGGGGTCACATTCTCGTACCATCGTTCTTCAGCTGCGACTCTCCTTCCAGTCAGCGAGCGGCCGCTGATCCGCTCCTGCTTGAAACCGGAGTGCCTGGGGGAGCGTCGGTCTTACGGGTGACCTCTTCTGAAGTCAGGGGACGGGCGGGCATGGGCAAGCGGACCTTTGCGCGAAATGTTGCAGCCATTACTGGGGGGTTTCCTCCTGCTCGGTTTGGGGTTGCTCGCCGTCGGTGTCTTGCTGCTCCTGCTAGCTGTCCGGGGCATCGGAACGTGGGTCGGGGGCGCCGTGAGCATGGCAGTCGGTGTAATTCTTCTCGTCAATGCTGGCGTGATGGCCTCCCGCCTCAGTGACCCGCCGACGAAGATCGGCCGCAAGTCCAAGGCCGGCCCTGCCGCGCCGCGAACGGGTGCCGAGAGGCGCGCTCCCAGGATCCGCGCCTCTCACGAGCGCTCTGTACGGGATGCCGCCTTTCTGGTTACAGTCACCGGCCGAACTCGCGCATCCGAGCCTGAACCTGAAGAGGTCCGGGATCACCGTGCGGGACAAATGGCCGCGTCCTGATGGCCAGTCCAGCTGGAAGGTCCGGATCACACTGGAGTGGGAGGACATCGCCAGCCTGGTGCTTGACTACGGAACTCACGATTCCGTCCAGTCACTCTGGGCGGTGCCCTGCCAGGGACGTCAACGGCAGCACATTGTGGACTCCCGCACCTTCACGAAAGACCAATGGAAGTACCTGGCCCTCAGCTTTTCCTCTCTGACCGGTGGCCGTTTGAGTATCGACCTCACCGAACTCAACGCTCCGGGCCCGCTGCGCGATTCATGAACGAGAATTCCTATTTCCCTGGCTTAACTAGCATTCGGAGCGCCCGGAACGCCGCTGAGCGGGACACGGCCAATCTCAGCTCGGGAAGCTCGGGTCCTACGGGTTCGATAGGCTTGCTGACCTGCTGCGGAGCGGCGTGATGACATGTGGTCGTGCTGGGTGAGTGACCGCTGTTCCCCGTGGTTTCCCCGCACTATCTGGCACGGCTCTGGCACGCTGCTTACCGCGGCCCCGGCGGCTTGGGGACATCCTTGTCCATCAGCGCGTTGATGAACTCGACCGCGAACCGGTGTGATTCGGGGGACACGTCCGTGGGCTCGCTGGCGTACCAGCGGAAGGTCTCCAGTTCTCGCTCGGCCTCGTTCAACCAGCGGGCCAGGCGGTGAAGCTCCCCTGCGCTGAGCCTGATGGCGGCCTGATGAACCCGCGTCTCATCTGGCCCGGCGTAGGTCTCCAGAGCCATGACGGCCAGCTGCACCACGTCCGGCGCGAAGACGGACTGGCAGAGGTCGCGAGTTTCAGGAGAGACCGGCATACGCCGAGAATGCGGTGTCCAGGATGGGTAGGGCAACAAAGACTCGTCGTGGGCTGTCGCACCCCTGAAGCTGGCAGGACTGTCGCACGTGACCTCTTCGTCCCGAAGTACCTTGGGCTGGGGCGCTGCTTTGGGCTGGTGTGGCACTCACCTGCGCTGATGGTCCGCAGACGTTCGCGCTCGTCCGCCGCTGTTCGTGGGCGTTGTCACGCAGTTAGACACTCACCGCTCAACGGCCAATCGCGAACAGGGCCGTTGTCAGTGCCGGCCTTCAGGGTCCCAAGCGTGCGGTCGGCTTCCGGGGGCTCCAGCTCTGAAGGGAACTGCGAAGCAACTTGGATGTGGTCGCCCTCGCACGGACCACGGACGGCCCCGGCCCTTAAATAAGATGCGGGCAGGCCTTGATTGAGTCCGCCCGATCGGCCTACGCCGGCACCGTCCTGGGTCGCTGAGTCTCGCTTCTGTCCCTCGCCGCCGCTTTGAACGGCTCAGCGGCAGGGTGCCCGACTGGCCGACACCCTGCCGAGCCGGGGCTGCCGACTAGCCTCGCGCTTTCATGAACGTGCTCGTCCATGCCTTGATCAAATAAGCGGAGAGTGCTCCTGACCTGCAACGATGGGACTTGTCGAGGGTCCT